>JAGTRV010000162.1 GCA_018262245.1 Pseudomonadota bacterium
CTCCAGTCACCCGCCATCCATACCGTCACTCCATACCGTCGAGGCGGGATAACCATTGGAACGGTCGCCATACATCGAGTTCCCACGCAGGGCTTCAATTCACATGGCCACCAAGCCAGCATTCAGCGACTGCTTCCATAGCGCCGGGTCAATACCTCAAGCCGATGCCCATTAAGGTCGTCGAAATAGAAGCCGCGCCCACCGTCACCATGGTTGATTTGCCCTGGTCGGGTTTTTCCCGGATCGGCCCAGTAAGCGATGCCGCGCTCACTGATGCGGGCGAATATCTGCTCGAACTCCGGCTCGCCGATCAGAAAGGCATAGTGCTGGGTGACAATTTCGTCGGTCGTATCGAGAAAATCGAGGCTGACGCCATTGTCGACTTCAACCACCAGAAAAGGGCCAAAGGAGGTGGGCGGGGCTAGCCCGAGGATTTCAGCAAGGAATGTAGCCGAGGCTCGACCGTCGCGCGCGGAGACGATGGTGTGATCAAGTTGTACCGCCATGACAGCCTCCGCTTCGTTTGAATCATCCAGGACCGTGAGGGGCACTTTGCCGGATGTCGTCGTGACAGTAATTAGACCCGTTCTCTACTGGCAACTATCCACATTCATTGTGGCTCAATGTAAAGACAAGTTGGAATGTAGCCGGCGCAAGCCACAGAGCGGACAGGAACATTAGCCAGTGCTACGGGTCTCATGAATGACCACGCCAAGCGCTGGACAGAGATGGCACCTGGCGGGTTCGTGGGAGGGTGGAAGGAGTCACTTGATGCTCACTGAAACCTCGAAACTTGAGGAACTGATCGGCCGCGATTACCCACACGGGTTCGTAACGGCGCTGGATACGGATTCCGTTCCGGTTGGCCTGAACGAAGCGATGATCCGCCTCATTTCGTCCAAGAAGGAAGAGCCGGCGTTCATGCTGGAATGGCGGCTGGAAGCGTATCGGCATTGGCTCACCATGAGCGAACCGGGCTGGTCTACGGTCCATCATCCGCCGATCGATTATCAAGGCATCAGCTATTATTCGGCGCCCAGTTCGCGCAAGGACGGGCCGCAGAGTCTGGCCGACGTTGATCCTGAATTGCTGCGCACCTACGAGAAGCTCGGTGTACCCTTGCAGGAGCGGGAAATGCTGGCCGGTGTTGCGGTCGACGCGGTTTTTGACAGTATTTCGGTGGCCACCACGTTCAAGGACAAACTGGGCGAACTCGGCATCATCTTCTGCTCGTTTTCCGAGGCAGTCCGTGAACATCCCGAACTGGTTCGCCAATACCTCGGTTCGGTCGTGCCCTATACCGACAACTTTTTCGCGACGCTGAATTCTGCGGTGTTTTCCGACGGCTCGTTCTGCTACATCCCGCCTGGCGTGCGCTGCCCGATGGAGTTGTCTACTTATTTCCGCATCAACGCCCGCAATACCGGTCAATTCGAACGGACGTTGATCATTGCCGACCGCGGCGCCTACGTCAGTTACCTGGAAGGCTGCACGGCGCCGATGCGCGACGAGAACCAGCTGCATGCTGCGGTGGTCGAGTTGATCGCGCTGGAAGGATCGCAGATCAAGTACGCCACGGTGCAGAACTGGTATCCCGGCGACAAGGAAGGCAAGGGCGGCATCTACAATTTCGTCACCAAACGCGGCGATTGCCGGGGTGACAATGCGAAGATTTCCTGGACCCAGGTCGAAACCGGTTCGGCGATCACCTGGAAGTACCCGAGCGTGATCCTGCGTGGCGACAACGCCGTCGGCGAGTTCTATTCGGTGGCGCTGACCAATCACTACCAGCAGGCCGATACCGGCACCAAGATGATCCATCTTGGCAAGAACACGCGCAGTACGATTCTGTCGAAAGGCATCTCGGCCGGGCACGGTCAGAATGCCTATCGTGGCTTGGTCCAGGTGGCGAAAAGCGCGGTCGGGGCACGTAATTACACGCAATGCGACTCCTTGCTGCTCGGCGACCGCTGTGCTGCCCACACTTTTCCCTACATCGTCGTCAAGAACCGGACCGCCCAGGTCGAGCATGAGGCTTCGACTTCGCGGATCGGCGAAGACCAGTTGTTCTATTGCCAGAGTCGCGGCATTGCGCCGGAAGATGCGGTGTCGATGATAGTCAACGGTTTCTGCAAGGACGTCTTCAAGGAATTGCCGATGGAGTTTGCCGTCGAAGCGCAAAAGCTGCTTGGCGTCAGCCTGGAAGGCAGCATCGGTTAGGCGACCAGAGAGCGAGGATGAATGATGCTCGAAATCAGCAACCTCCACGTCAGCATTGACGACAAACCCATCCTGCGCGGCCTCGATCTGACGGTCAGGGCCGGCGAGGTGCACGCCATCATGGGGCCGAATGGCTCGGGCAAGAGTACCTTGGCGCATGTGCTGGCCGGGCGGGAAAATTATCAGGTAACCGCTGGCGAGGTGTTTTTCGCCGGACGCAACCTGCTTGAATTGAGCCCCGAAGAGCGGGCGCGCGAAGGCATTTTCCTCGCCTTCCAGTACCCGGTGGAAATCCCCGGCGTCGCCAACATCTATCTTTTGAAGGCGGCGGTCAATGCGTTGCGCAAGCATCGGGGTGAAGCAGAACTCGATGCGGTGGACTTCCTCGTCCTGGTCAAGGACAAGCTGCAATTGCTGGGCATGGAGCAGAGCCTGCTTTACCGGGCGGTTAACCAGGGCTTCTCCGGGGGCGAGAAAAAGCGCAACGAGATCCTGCAGATGGCCGTGCTGGAACCTAAACTCGCCATTCTCGACGAAACCGATTCGGGCCTCGATATCGACGCGCTCAAGGTCGTCGCGACGGGTGTCAATTCAATGCGCAATGGGGAACGGGCGATCATCCTCGTCACCCATTATCAGCGCTTGCTTGATTACATAGTGCCGGATTACGTGCATGTGCTGGCAAATGGCCGGATCGCTCGTTCTGGTGGGCCGGCGCTGGCCATGGAATTGGAAACCCGCGGTTACGGCTGGATAGAGGAAGGCGCAAGTCAGGAAGAAGCCAGGCGGCTGGCTGGAGGTGGACGATGACGGCCAGCACCGATTTCTACAATGCCGAGTTCGCTCGCCTCAAAGCGATTCTTCCCGGAAGCCATTTGCCCTGGCTACAGCGCCGGCGGGAATCAGCATTGGCTTCTTTCGCCGCCAGCGGTTTCCCGACCCAGCGCCAGGAGGATTGGAAATACACCGGCGTCACCGCCATTGAGAAAAGCCGCTTTGAATTGGCAATGCCCATTTCAAACGGCGTTTCCGCCAAACAGGTCGCCGCCTGGAGCCTGCCGGATACGCACCGGCTGGTCTTCCTGAATGGCCGCTATCAGCCACGCTGGTCCTCCGTCGGCACGCTGCCGGGGGGTGTCATTCTGTCCAGCATCATTGAAATGCTGGAACGTGATCCGGAACAACTCGATAGCCGGCTCGGCGAGAGCGAAATCGCCTACCCCTCCGGCTTTGCCGCACTAAACATGGCTTTCATGAGCGACGGTGCCTATCTCCATCTGGCGGATGGGGTTGCGGTCGATAAGCCAATCCATCTTCTGTTCATTGCCAGCGAAGCCAAACTGGCCACGCATTCGCGTAATCTGCTGAGTGCTGGCGCCGGTAGCCGGGCCAGCATCGTTGAGCAGCATGTTGCTGTCGGCGAGGGCGCCTACCTGACCAACGGAATCACCGATATTGTCGTCGGGCGTGACGCCGAGATCGTGCATCACAAGCTGCAGCAGGAAAGCCATCAGGCTTTCCACATTGCTGCGGTCAACGCCGATTTAGGGCAGAAAAGCCGCTTTACCTCTCGCTCCTTTGGCCTTGGTGGCGCCCTGGCCCGGGTCGATATTCGTGTCGGACTCAATGCCGAGCGCGCCGAATGCATCCTCGATGGCTTGTACATGACGGATGGCCGGCAGCATTGCGACCACCATACCCGAATTGACCATGCCGAGCCCTACGGCACCAGTCGCGAGTTCTACAAGGGCGTCCTGGCCGGTGCCTCGCGCGCCGTCTTCAACGGCAAGGTGATCGTCCATGCCGATGCCCAGCACAGTGACGCTGACCAGAGCAACCGCAACCTGTTGCTCTCGGATAACGCCGAGGTGGATACCAAACCGCAACTGGAAATCTACGCCGACGATGTCAAATGCAGTCACGGCGCGACGGTCGGTCAGCTTGACCCGGAACAGATCTTCTATCTGCGTTCGCGCGGCGTGGATGATGAATCGGCCCGCGCACTGCTCACCTTCGCCTTCGCCGAAGAGGTGGTTGACCGGGTAGATATCCCGCCGCTGCGGGCAGGGCTGGAAAAATTGTTGCTCGGCCGACTGCCAGAACGGGTAAAGGAGTTGCTATGAATGCCCCGATGCCAAATCTGATGCTCGATGTGGCCCGGTTGCGCATGGATTTCCCCATCCTGAGCCAGATGGTGCATGGCAAACCACTGGTCTATCTCGACAATGCCGCAACGACCCAGAAGCCTCGGGCCGTGATCGATTGCATGGCGAATTACTATGCCGAATACAACGCCAATATTCATCGCGGCGTGCACATTCTCAGCCAGCAGGCAACGGACGCCTATGAAGGTGCGCGGGAAAAGGTACGGCGCTTTATCAATGCCGCTCGCCGCGAAGAAGTAATTTTCGTGCGCGGCACCACCGAAGCGATCAATCTTGTGGCGAGCAGTTACGGCCAAAGGCTGTGGCCCGGTAACGAGATCCTGATCACCGAGATGGAGCACCACTCCAACATCGTTCCCTGGCAACTACTCTGCGAGCGCTCCGGTGCGGTGCTGCGGGTCACACCAATTAGCGATGCCGGCGAACTGTGCCTCGATGAATTCGAGCGACAGCTTGGCCCGGCAACTCGTCTGGTCGCCGTGACCCACTTGTCAAACGCGCTGGGCAGCATCAACCCGTTGCGCCGCCTGATCGAGTTGGCACACGGCGTCGGGGCCGTCGTTCTGGTCGATGGCGCCCAGGCCGTGGCGCACCTGCCGGTCGATGTCCAGGCGCTTGATTGCGATTTTTACGCATTCTCCGGCCACAAACTCTATGGTCCGACCGGTATTGGCGTGCTCTATGGCAAGGCGGCGCTGCTCGACGCCATGCCGCCCTGGCAGGGGGGCGGTGACATGATTCGTGAGGTAAGTTTCGCCAAAACGACCTATAACGACTTGCCCTTCAAGTTCGAGGCAGGCACGCCGCATATTGCCGGCGGCATCGGCCTCGGCGCCGCGATCGACTATGTCAGCAAACTGGGGCAGCCTGCCATCGCCGCCCACGAGCATGACCTGCTCAGCTATGCCAGCGAGCAGGCACGGGCGATCCCTGGTCTGCGCCTGATCGGCACGGCTCGGGAAAAAGCCAGCATTTTGTCGTTCACCGTAGCAGGCATCCACCCGCACGATGTCGGCACCATTCTCGACGACGCCGGGGTGGCCGTGCGTGCCGGCCACCATTGCACGATGCCGGTGATGACCCATTTTGGCGTGCCAGCCACGGTGCGCGCCTCGTTTTCGTTCTACAACACAATCGAGGAAGTCGATGTGCTGATTCACGGCATTCGCCGGGCGCAGGAGGTCTTTGGCTAATGTCCGAGTTACGCGACCTCTACCAGGAACTGATCGTCGACCACTATCGCCGGCCGCACAATTATGGGCCGCTGGTTGGGGCCAACCGGCACGCCGAGGGCTTCAACCCCTTGTGCGGTGATCGTCTGACCCTCTCACTGAATGTGGTCGATGGCATGATCAAAGAGCTTCGCTTCGAAGGCGTCGGTTGCGCTATTTCCACCGCCTCGGCATCGCTGATGACAGATGCCCTCAAAGGCAAGACCGAGGCACAGGCCGAAGCGATGTTTCAACATTTTCAAGCCTTGGTGACGGGTACCGACAAGGCAGAAGCGCCGGTTTCGCTGGGCAAGCTGGAGGTGCTGGCCGGGGTGCGCGAATTTCCGGTCCGGGTGAAATGCGCCACGCTGGCCTGGCATACCCTGCTGGCCGCGTTGCACAGCGTGAAGCAGCCAGTTTCGACGGAGTAATCACCATGAGGAATCTTGTCGATTGGCTGAAACAGCCTGAGAAAGCACCCGATACGGGACGATTGTCGGGGCAAGTAATCGAGATCCTGCGCACCCTCTATGACCCGGAAATTCCGGTCAATATCTATGACCTGGGATTGATCTATGGGCTGGATGTGGATGAAGCCAATGGCAAGGTGAACATCCGACTGACCCTGACTGCCCCCGGTTGCCCGGTAGCGCAAACCTTTCCGGAATTGGTACGCAGTACGGTTAGCACCGTGCCGGGGGTCGAGGAAGTCGAGGTTGAACTGGTCTGGGAGCCGCGCTGGTCGCGGGCGATGATGAGCGAAGCCGCACTTTTTGAACTGGGGCTACTGTGACGGCCGAGTGGACCAATGTCGCCCGTGCCGACGATTTTCCGCCGGGTAGTTGCCGAACCTTGGATATTGATGGCGTGGCCATCGCCGTATTTAACGTTGACGGCCACCATCACGCGATCAGGGACCAGTGTACCCACGAGGCCGAACTGCTTTCCGGCGGAAAGCTGCTCGGTGATCGCATCGTTTGCCCAGCCCACGGCGCGCAGTTTTCACTTCTCACTGGCGAGGCGTTATCGCCGCCGGCCTACGAACCGGTAGCGATCTTTCTTGTACGGGTCAAAAACGGCATGGTTCAGGTAAAGAAAAACTCGTCCCGTAATGCATCGTGAGCAGAGATACGACATGGTTTTTTCGCCGATTGCGCCAGTCAAATTGGCGATCGCTTTGTGTTGACCATCACCCATGCCGCATCCGGTGGTTTTCGCTCACCACGGAACCGCTGATTCATTCGTCGCCCCGGCGAAAGCCGGGGTCCAGTTCGTTGATTTTCCGATTTTCTGGCCTGCGTCAGGAAGTGCTGCCGTTCATTGCGCAAGGTACAAGCTTGTCACTGGCGGCGATGTAAGCGTGTGGCGGCACGCCATGACCCGCATGCTGGCACGCAAAGCCACTTGCTGGCCGGCAGTCATCATTCGCTGGCCGGCGCGCCAGTCAAAAGCAAGCTATTGCGACAGAACACCGGCGCTATTCAGTGCCGTCGCCAGCCCGCGCAAGTCAGGTCCTTCGACAATTCGACCATCACTTAGCTCGGCTACATATTAATTACCAATAGCGCCAACAGTTGCGGAGATGAACATTTCAATCCCGCCTGCGAACCTTGGTGTGGCGATTACGATTTCTCAACCAGCACGTCCTTGAACGTGCCGGTGCCGACCTTGAATCAACAGACCTGAAATCAGCAACCCTTGAGTCGTTGGACGACGTCATTCATGTCTTCCTGGCAGGCATACAGCATCTCGTTGCTTATCTCCTGGTAGCTGTGGCGACGAATGAGCCGGCCCATCAGGTGATTGAATACTGCTCGCTCTATCCTGGTCCAGGAACGGACGCTCTCCGAATGAAATACACCACTCGCCCGTTGAACGAACTGATCGTGGTTCTCCTT
>JAGTRV010000355.1 GCA_018262245.1 Pseudomonadota bacterium
TCCGGGCGGAGAGGAGCGGCCTGGATCAGACCATCGCCGGCACCGGATTCACTGATCCTGCCCGATCTTCTCGTATTCGGAGATCACCTGGGCGCCAAGCAGCAGCAGCGTGGCGGCTATTTCCATGGTGAACAGCATGACGACCGAAGTGGTCAGCGAGCCGTAGATGATGCTGGTCCTCGAGAGCGTCGAGAAATACCAGATCAGACCATTCCGGGTCACCTCCCAGAGCAGTGTCGCGGTGAGCCCGCCGAACAGTGCATGGTGCAGGCAGGTGCGGCCGGCCGGCATGATCATGTAGATGGCGGCGAAGATCAGCGCTTCGACGCCCACTCCCAGCAGGTAGATTGCCGGCCCGGACAGCCACCCGAGCGACCAGCTTTTGCCAAGAATCTGGAGACTTTCTCCGGACACGGTCTGCACCACGATGCTCAGCACGGTGACGAGCAGTAGCAGGACGACCAGGAAGAGCACGAAGCTGTAGGGCAGGATGGCCGACACCAGCGCATGCCTTCTGTGGATGGCATGGCGATGGGCGAAGATCACCGCCATGGCCTTTTCGACGACAGAGAAGGCCAGGGAACTGGAGAACAGCATGGTGATGAAGATAACCGTGCCGAATGCCGCCCGGCTTTCGAGGAACCGCGAAATGTCGTCCAGCAGCGCCGATGACTGACTCGGCAGCAGCCATTCGAGATAGTTTGCCAGCGTGCTGACCAGGACTGCCTGATCGACCAGCTTCGACAGCAGGATCACCGACAGGATCAATAGCGGAACCAGCGAAAGCAGGGCGTAGTAGGCAATTGCACCGGCCAGCAGCAAACCCTGGTTGGCGGCGAAGCCGCGCAGCACACGTAAGGCAAAGCCGAGCGGGTGCAGCAGTACGCGTTCGGCAGAAGGGCTCAGCAGCAGCATCTCGCTATTCCGTCACAATCAGTGGGCAATGGACCGATTTTATCCAAATCTTGCAAGCGGGATGGTGAACAAGGCGCTACGGAATCCGGTCGGCGCAACCCCGGTCAGTGGCGCTTGCTTATCGGCCCCGGATTCACCGCCAATGACTTGGCGATCGCGATCAGTTCAGCCGCCCGGAAGTCGGTGAGGTCGATGCGAACGGTTACCCGATTGTTGCCAACCCGGCTCTCGGCGGCCAGGGTTGTCAGCAATGCTTTGACCAGCATGTTCTCGTCCCATTGTTGATGAGGCACAGGGCGGTACGATTTCCGTGCCACACTTCAGGCAACCCTCGCGGGCGAGGCGTCGTTCGCCGAATTCCGGGAAGCGCTGATGGAATGCCGCCAGCACTTGCACTGAAAACCGCACAAAGTCGTGGTTTGGGGTTAACGGGTTAACGGAACCCCGGCGTCAAAATTAAAAACGCCAGCGGTACCACAACAGGCACGGCTGGCGCTCTTGACCGCTGACGCTCCTGTGAGGCAGGAGGAGGCTACGTTTTCGGTTCCGCTTCGGGCTCGGCCCTGGTTTCCGCCTGGACCTAGTTCTTCTGTTTTGCCTGGGCCTCGCAGTAATAGCCGCCAGCCTTGATCGGATAGCTATTCGTATCCATGGCATAGCGATGATAGCCGACGGCCTTGTACTCTTCGATGTCAGTATTCTGACGGTCGCAGAATTCTTTGCCCGGCGCTGCCAGGTCTTCAGGCACGGCCTCGAACGAACCCACATTCAACCATACGATGTTCTTGAACTCAGGGGGCGCATAGACCCGTTGCGGTGAAAGCCCGCCCGGGTTGCTACCGACCCGTCCGTCATCCGTGCCCACACCCGGGGTCGTGCCTGCACAACCAGCCAGCAGACCAACGACGCTTGCCGCCGCTATCAAGATGCGCGTCGACTTCGTAATCATTTTTCGCCTCCGAAACGATCATTGTCAACAAACTGTTCAAAGCGAACCATCTGACAAGCAAACTTATCGCCAGTCAGAGTCTAGCACTCAATAATTGCCTGCCGACAATATTCTTGCAGCATCAAATGGTTTTGCGACGGTAGATCACGTGATGAACTAAACGGCGCAACGGCTTGGCAAAGAAGCTGAACGTAAAAACAGCAATCACATGCGGAGGCTTTTTTGAGGATTGCCAGGCGCGGCTCTCATCGTGGCGCGGGGAGTGGCCTCCCCAATTCGACGCCGGATAGATTTGCGCGGGCCAACTTTGGTTCAACACCAACCGGCCATGCAAAATCGGGCTGACCATGGATCTTGTTGCGCAAGCGCGGGTGTTTGCGGCCGGCGGCGGTCAGGACTCGCTCTCACCCTTGCTGTTCGGGCGCGGATCCGTGCGCGGCGGTTGCTTGGGGGCGATGTTGATCTTGGTGCCGCCCAGGCTCTGGGTAATCTCGATCACGCCCGTGAATATCCGGGTGTCGGGATTCTTCTGGCAGTAGATGTCGAGCAGCGGAATCAGCACCTTGTCGCTGGCGACGACCGAGTTGGCTTGCTGGTTGCCGCTGCGGGCGTAGACATTGTGCCCGGCGATGAAGCCCTGCGCCCATTCGAGGGCCAAGGCACGCGCCTCGCCGTTCTGCGCTTCCTTCCATTGCTGCCATTCGGAACACTTGCGGACACCCATGCCAGATACCCGGACATTCTGGGCTTCGGCTGCGGACATGCCGGCGAACAGGAACGCCGGGACAAGCAGGGAGGCAAGAAGGGACACTGCCGCGCGATGTCGATGGATGGCCATGGGACGCTCACCGGGATGGTCGATCAAA
>JAGTRV010000356.1 GCA_018262245.1 Pseudomonadota bacterium
TGTCGGTGACGCGTCCGTCGGCTTCCAGCTTCAACTGCAAACGCACCTTGCCCGACAGCCGCTTGCGGTCGGCGTCGGCCGGATAGTCCGGCACGATCTCGCGCAATGCGCGCGGATGCACATCGAGATCGCGCGCGCTGTAATAGGTGAGGTCGACCGAACTGGTAATGGTCGCGGCCGGCGCCGGCTCAGCCGGAGGCGCTGCGGCCGACCCAGGCTGGGGCGCTGCGGCCACCGAAGCAGCGGTTGTCGGCTGTGCTGGAGCGGCCGGCGGCGCAGCCTGGGCGGGCGGAGGCTCGACCGGCTCGGCCACCGGCAGCGCCTGCGCCGTCTCACTCGGTGCGAGCAGCGGCACTTTTTCCGGCGGGACGGGCGGTGTTTCCGTTTCTGGCGTCAACGGCGGCGCTTCGACCTCGGGCGACTCGGCATGCCGCGAAACCAGACGGGCCTCGATCACCGGATCGCCCAGGCTCACTGATGCCGGCGGCGCGACCTGCACCAGCGCGATCAGCGCCGCATGCACACCCAGCGAAATCCACGCAGCCGCCAGCGGCCGCCGCAGCCGGGGCGGAATCGTCGGCGCGTCGATGGAAGCGCTCACTGACACTTGCGCCCTGCCGGGTATTGATGCGCTGGAGGGCATTGCCCTCCAAAGTACGATTGGACCGTGCAGGAAACCGGGAACGCTGGCCTAGAATACGCGCCAGAAGAACGACAGGAGAAGACCATGAAAAGACTCGCCATTGCGGGCGCCATCTTAGCATCGGCGTTGAGTGCACCGGTCTTGGCCAACGGCATCGAACTCGTCAAGACCACCATCAAGGCCGCCGACGGCTCCGAGGTGCCGGTCGAGATCGCCACGCCGACCGGCAACGGGCCCTTCCCGCCGGTGCTGTTCATCCACGCCAAGCGCGGCTACGAAGGCGACGAACGCGCCCACGTGCGCGAACTCGCGGAACAGGGTTTTCTCGTCGTCGCCCCTGACTGGCAAAGCGGCCGCTTCATCGAACGCTGGCCCTCGGCACACAATCCCGAAACCGAAATGGATGTGGAAGCCGGCCTTGATTACCTGAAGTCGCTTCCCAACGCCTGCAAGCAGCCGGTCGGCATCGTCGGTCTGTCGCGCGGTCCCTACTACGCGATCCGGCTGGCCGCCAAACGCGGCCCAGACATCGCCGCCATCGTCAGCTACTACGGCCACATGCAGAACCCCAACGCGCCCGAGCCCGACCAACTGTTTCGCGTGGCACCCGAGGTGATGCAGTTCACCACGCCCATCCTCTATCTCATTGGCGAGCAGGATTACGAACTGCGCCGCATGAACGGCGGACGCGCGTTCTATGCGCTGTGGGAGCGCGGCGTACCAGTGGAATATCAGGTCTATCCGATGGCACGTCGCGCGTTCGACTTTCGCCCCGACCAGACGCCGGAGGAGAAGATCGCCACGCGGCACGCGCGCGAGCGAGCAAAAGCATGGTTGATGAAATGGATGAAACTGACGCCACAGATGCGGTGCCAGTGAAAAGAGTGGCTGCCTGAGGCATCGAACACGCGTCGCCTAAAATATTAAGGGTATGGCGATTCTCTTCCGGCAACGCGATAGGGTTTCGGCAAACTCAATCCTGACACGCAGGCTGGTCTGACTGGGGCCATGATGATTTCACCCTATGCCTTTTCCCTGCTGCTCGCCGGGCTCGCCGGGCAACCTGCATATGCCGAGCCGCTCTACAAATGGGTGGACAGCACGGGGCAGGTGACGTATTCATCCACCCCGCCACTGGCGGGGGTCAAAGCTGAAAAAGTGAAGGTGCTGCAACCCCCCTCGGATGAAGACATCAAGCAAGCCGAGGAGCGTGTAAAGCGAACCGAAGAACAAGCCAGCGAACTGGAAAACAAGCGCCTCGATCAGGAAGCGAAGGAGGCCGAGGAAGCCCGGCTCCGCGAGGCCCAGCAACCCCAGCCGCCAATCGTGATCGAAAGACCGGTTTATGTGCCCCAGCCAATCTATTACCCGCCTGCCCATAGGCCACGGCCCCCGGTCGGACCGCGTCCCCACCCCCCAGTCGAACCACTCCCAAGTCCCCTGCCGCGCTGAAACGGGCACCACAGACGACAGCAACATCGTTTGACCTTCGGTTCGCGCAATGCCGAAATTTATGGTGGTCGACACCTGCCATCCTTCCGGCCAGGCGATTCGCCTTCGGATATAACCAAGCCCTGTCGCCGAAAGCAGACAAAATATCCTTATTAATACAAAGGCTTGGATAACCCTGTCGGAATATGTCACCAATAGGCGACATATTCCCGCTCTCCTTTTATCCAAGCGGTTTCGCCTTCGTATACAACCAGGCTTGTCACTGGCAGCAAACAAAACAGCTTAATTAATACAAAAGGACCCTATAAACCGCTCCCTTCTGTCTCCATCAGGCGACAAATTGGCCCGCGCGAAGCCGGCCAACCCGACCGCCCAATCCACATGAATCGTCCATCCATCTGATTCCATTATCAAAAACAGTCCTGGCACAGTCGTCGCTATACCCGGTCAGAGTGCCTCTGGCGTCGTATCCACCCAGCAAGACCTGAACCGCGTCAAAGCAATCGGTTAGGTAGATTCTGTCGTCTAAATGATGTGGCATTCACCCAAAGTTGTCATGTGGCTTTCGGAGTTGTGATGTGAGGATCTTTAGGAGAAAAGATGGGCAGTAAACGAATCACCCTATCAC
>JAGTRV010000163.1 GCA_018262245.1 Pseudomonadota bacterium
TACTGTACAAAAATACAGTCAATGGTTTTTAGCGGAGGCCGGCCATGAAACTCACGCCACGTCAGCAGGAAATTCTCGGCTTCATCAAGAGCACCCTCGAGGTGCTCGGTGCGCCGCCGACGCGTATGGAAATTTCCAGCGCCTTCGGTTTCGCTTCGCCCAATGCGGCGGAAGACCACCTCAAGGCACTGGCCAAGAAAGGTGCCATCGTACTCGAACCCGGTTCGGCGCGAGGCATACGACTCGTTGAACAGCTTGGTTTGCCGTTGATTGGCAGTGTCGCCGCTGGCTCGCCCATCCTGGCCGTCGAGAACATGCAGGGTCGCTATGCGCTGGATGCCAGCCTGTTTGCGCCGAAGGCTGATTTTTTGCTCAAGGTGCGCGGTCTGTCGATGATCGATGTCGGCATCTTTGATGGTGACTTGCTTGCCGTGCACAAGACCAACCAGGCGCGTGACGGTCAGATCGTTGTCGCGCGGCTGGATGAAGAAGTCACGGTCAAGCGCCTGGAGCGCAGTGGTGGTCAGATCAGGCTGATTGCCGAAAATCCTGATTTCGAGCCGATCATCGTTGATCCGGAAGCAGTCGATTTCGCCATCGAAGGCATAGCTGTTGGCCTGATTCGCGGGGCTGTTTCCAAGCTGTCGTGATGCCCGTGCCGTCGTCGCTCGCTTTGGCGGATGTGCTGGCCAGAGGCGATGTCTGGCGCGGCGACACGCTGGCCTCCCTGCCTGAAGCTGCGATTCCAAGCGGCCACGCCGAACTTGATGCTGAACTGCCGGGTGGTGGCTGGCCACGTGGAAATCTGACAGAAATACTCGTTGATCGCGGCAGTGTTGGTGAAATGAGCCTGCTGTTACCGGCCTTAGCCAAATTGTCTGCCGAGGGGGGCTGGCTGGCGCTGGTGGCGCCGCCCTGGCAGCCGCACGCACCGGCCTGGGCGGCGGCAGGGTTGGCTCTGGAGCGGCTGATCATCGTTCAGGCCGGCAGGAATGTGGCTTGGTGTGTCGAGCAATTGCTTGCCAGTGGCGGCTTTGCCGGTGTGCTGGCCTGGCCCGAGGCGGGCATTGATGCCCGTGCCCTGCGTCGCTTGCAGGTGGCCGCCGAGGGGCGACCGGTTTTTGCCTGTTTATGGCGGTCGACCGCGGTTGCTCAGGTACCGTCACCGGCTCCGCTGCGCCTGATGTTGAACACGGGGCAGGAGGCTGGTCACGGCGAACTGTCGGTCCGCATCATCAAGCGGCGCGGCAGGCCGGTTTCCCGGTCGCTCGCCTTGTCCATACCCCGTCCCGGGAGAAGCTCGCGTGCTGTGGCTGGCCCTGCACTTTCCCTTGTTGCCGATCGAGGCATTGCCGCTACGCCAGTCGCCTAGCGCCGTGGTCAGTCGTGGGCGGGTACTGGTCGGCGATCTGGCGGCAAGGCTTGCTGGCGTCTGCGCCGGGCAAAAGCTGTCGACGGCGCTTGGCCTGCAACCAGGGCTGATGGTGTTTGAACGAGATGAGCTCCGAGAAATAAAGGCGCTGGAAAGTCTGGCCTGTTGGGCTGGTCGCTTTACGCCGACGATCAGTGTGGTGTCGCCGGATGTCTTGTTGCTGGAAATCGGCAGTTGTCTGCGTTTGTTCGGCGGTGCGCCGGCGATTATCGAGGCTGTATTGGCTGGTTGTGCCGAGCAATCCTACTCAACGAACTGGGCTGCGGCACCGACCCCCCTTGGCGCATCCTGGCTGGCACGGAATGCTTGTGCTGGCATCCATATCGAAATCTCTGCCATGCAGGCCGCCTTGGCCGACTTGCCTTGTGCCATCGATGAGTGGCCGGGGGAGGTGATCGATCGGATCGAATCGTTCGGCCTCAAGCGGCTGGGTGATTTGCGGCAGTTGCCCGGTGCCGGGTTGCGGCGGCGTATCGGCAATCAGCCGATGGATGATTTGCTGAGAGCCTGGGGCGATTTGCCTGATCCACAGAAGCCCTTTGCTTTCCCGGAAAGTTTCGCCATTGACCTTGAGTTGCCGGCTCGTGTCGAACATGCCGAAGCGCTGGCGTTTGCCGGGCAACGTCTGTTCGCAGCGCTGGCCGGATGGCTGCATGGGCGGCAATTGCTACTGCGTTGCTGTACGCTGCATTTGGCTCACGACGATGGGGAAAAAACGCCGCTGGCCTTGCGTTTTTCCGAGCCTGCGGCGGACGAGGGGCGATTCATGCGGCTATTGCGCGAGCATCTTGCCCGCTTGCAACTCAAGGCGCCTGTCGAGGCCTTGTGCTTGCAGGCCGATGAACTGCTCGACAAGCCAGGTGCCAGCGCCCACTTGTTCGAACAGGCGGCAACTGGCGAAGGCGCGTTGGCCTGTCTGGAGCGTCTGCGTGCCCGCTTGGGGGAGGGGGCTGTGCAGGCTCTTTCCCCGATGGCAGACCATCGTCCGGAATGCGCGACCTTTCGGCATGAGGTGGTCACCTGTTCGCCTCACGATATGCGGGCGAGCACCGCCGTTGGGCAGCATCGCCCGTTATGGCTGTTGCCCAATCCGCAGGCGCTGGTTGAATGCGCTGGTCGCCCGCAGTGGCATGGCCAATTGAAGCTGCTGTCGCGGGCCGAGCGCCTGGAAAGCGGCTGGTGGGATGAAGGGGAGGCTGGTGCCACCGGCGACGTGCGCCGTGACTATTTCGTTGCCCGCAATCCGCTGGGGCAATGGGCATGGGTCTTTCGCGATGCCCAAGGCTGGTTCCTGCACGGTCTGTTCGCCTGAGTCGGTGCGTCCATGTCACTGCCCGAGTACGCAGAACTCCACTGCCTTTCCAACTTCAGCTTCCTGCGCGGTGCCTCGCATCCGGAAGAGCTGGCGGCACGTGCTCTAGCGCAAGGCTATGCTGCCCTGGCGCTGACGGATGAATGCTCACTGGCCGGTGTTGTTCGGGCGCATCTAGCGGCCAAGAAGCATGGCCTGAAATTCATCGTCGGTAGCGAGATGATGACCGTCGATGGCCTGAAGCTGGTTTTTTTGGCCTGCAATCGCCATGGTTACGGCAATCTCTCGGCGCTGATCACGCTGGCTCGGCGGCGCGCGGAGAAGGGTGGCTACACCCTGCACCGCAATGATCTGGAGTCCATATCGCCGAGAGGTGCGCTGCCAGACAGCCTGGTGCTCTGGGTGCCGGGCAATAATCCATCATCCGCGGATGGCGAGTGGCTGGCCAGTCGCTTTCCTGGTCGGTGCTGGATTGCCGTCGAGTTGCATGCCGGGCCGGAGGATGCGGAGAGGCTGGCTGGCTTGCAGTCCTTGGGTGAGGTCTGCTGCCTGCCATTGGTCGCGACCGGCGATGTCCATATGCACATCAAGGCCCGTCGGCCGGTGCAGGATGTGCTGACGGCCTTGCGTCTGAAAAGTACGGTTTTCGAGGCTGGCTACGCGCTATTCCCCAACGGCGAGCGTCATTTGCGCTCCCGGCTGCGGCTGTCTCGACTCTATCCGCCAGAACTGCTGGCTGAAACCTTGCATATCGCCGCACGTTGCGAGTTTTCACTCGATGAACTGCGCTATGAATACCCGGAAGAAATCATTCCATCGGGTGAAACACCGGCCAGCTGGCTGCGCAGCGAAACCGAGCGCGGCCTGCAACGGCGTTACCCAGCCGGTGTTCCTGGCAGTGTTCGCGAGCGGATTGAACACGAACTGGGCCTGATTGCCGAAATGGCCTATGAGGCCTATTTCCTGACGGTTTACGACATCGTCTGCTACGCCCGTAGCCAGGACATTCTTTGTCAGGGCCGTGGTTCGGCCGCCAATTCGGCCGTCTGCTACGCGCTGGGCGTGACTGAAGTCGATCCAGCGCGTTCGGCCTTGCTGTTCGAGCGCTTCGTTTCGAAAGAACGCGGCGAACCGCCGGATATCGATGTCGATTTCGAGCACGAACGGCGCGAGGAGGTCATCCAGTACATCTACACCAAGTACGGTCGTGAGCGGGCGGCACTGGCCGCAGCGTTGATCACCTACCGGACCAAGGGCGCCCTGCGCGATGCTGGCCGGGCGCTGGGTTTCGGCATTGCCCAGATCAACGTGCTGACCGCTTCGCTGGCCTGGTGGGACAAGCGCGAGCAGTTGCCGGAACGCTTCGCCGAGCTTGGTCTCGATCCGCATGCGCCGCGTGTCGAGAAATGGCTGGCCATCGCCGAGGCTCTGCGTGGATTTCCCCGTCACCTGACGCAGCATGTCGGCGGCTTCGTCATTTCGCGCGGGCCGCTCTCCCGGCTGGTGCCGGTTGAAAATGCGGCGATGCCGGCGCGCAGTGTGATTCAGTGGGACAAGGATGATCTTGATGCGATGGGGCTGATGAAAGTCGACATCCTGGCTCTCGGCATGCTGTCGGCGATCCGCCGGATGCTGCAGATCGTTGGTGAGACGACCGGCCGACCGATGAAAATGCAGGATATTCCGGCCGAAGACCCGGCCACCTATGAAATGCTCTGTCACGCCGACAGCATGGGTGTTTTCCAGGTCGAATCCCGTGCCCAGATGGCCATGTTGCCGCGCCTCAGGCCACAAAATTTCTACGATCTGGTTGTCGAAGTGGCGCTGGTGCGGCCGGGGCCGATTCAGGGCGACATGGTGCATCCCTACCTGAAGCGGCGGCAGGGCAGGGAGCGGATCGAGGAAATTTCGCCAGCCGTCGATGCCGTGCTCGAACGCACCTATGGTGTGCCGATCTTTCAGGAGCAGGTCATGCAACTGGCCGTCGTCGCTGCCAACTTCACGCCCGGCGAGGCCGACCAGCTACGCCGGGCAATGGCCGCCTGGAAGCGCAAGGGCGGACTGGAGCCATTCGAGCAGAAACTGCTGGCCGGCATGGCTGCCAACGATTTGCCGGAGAGCTTCGCCCGACGGATCATCGCCCAGATCCAGGGGTTCGGTGAATACGGCTTTCCCGAATCCCATGCCGCCAGTTTTGCCTTGCTCGTCTATGCCTCGGCCTGGCTCAAGCGCCACCATCCGGCTGCCTTCCTGTGCGGTCTGCTCAACAGCCAGCCGATGGGCTTCTACTCGCCGTCGATGCTGATTCAGGACGCTCGCCGCCATGGCGTCAGGGTGCTGCCCCCTGATGTTATGACCAGCGACTGGGATAGCCGGCTTGACGAGCGCGGTGCCGTGCGTCTCGGTCTGCGCGAGATTAGTGGCTTTTCGGTGGCCGCCGCCAAACGCATTACTGCGGTCTGCCGGGAAATGCAGCCCTTTTTGAATGTCGCCGATCTGGCCGCGAGGGCCGAGCTGCAACGGCGTGATCTCGACCTGCTGGCCGCGGGCGATGCCTTGCAGGGGCTGGCCGGCCATCGTCGGCAAGCCGCCTGGGCTGCCACGGCAGCTGTTGTACAGGGAGACCTGTTTGACGGTACGCCGGTGGTCGAAGCAGAAATCGAACTGCCGGCGCCGAGTGATGGTGAAAATCTGCTTGCCGATTACCGCAGCCTTGGCCTGACGCTACGTTCGCATCCGCTAAGCCTGTTGCGTCAGTATCTGGCTGAACGTCGATTCGTGACTGCGGCCGATCTAAAAAGGGCGGGGCACCATACCTTGATCCGATCTGCCGGCATTGTCGTCGGCCGTCAGCGACCGGGCACCGCAACCGGCATTGTCTTTGTCACGCTGGAAGACGAAAGCGGACTGATCAACGTGGTCGTTCATCCGCAACTCGTCGAAAAACAGCGCAGCGAACTACTTGGCTCAACGCTGCTCGGGGTTTACGGGCAATTGCAGGTCGAAGGGGAGGTGGTGCATCTGGTCGCCAAACGCTTGGTTGATCTCTCCGCCTGGCTGGGGCGGCTGAAAACATCGAGTCGGGATTTTCATTAAATTTAAAAGATTTTTCCAAGGTTTTGGTTCTTTTTGACTGATTTCCTGAGTGGTTTTGTTGGAATCGGCCTGGGTCTGTGAAAAAACGCACGCATGGCATGCGCCGGGCATCGGTACCATTGAATTGCTATCCCGCAAGCGATTCACACAGTGGGTCACCATTCACTCAAGCACACTGATCAAGATGCGCCTTCGAAAAAATTTTTGCGTGCCGCCGTGCCAGAATCAGGTGAGGCGAAGTCTCGGAAGGGCGGTTCGCGTCTCCTTCGCGATTGCCATTGGCGCCTGTTTTTCGGCCCAGGTACTCGCCACGCCGGAGAAGGCTGCCAGCTACTACGAAGATGCCCTCAAGCGTTATGAAAAGAATGAGCTGCCAGCGGCCATTATTCAGTTGAAGAACGCCTTGCAGCAAGACTCGAAAATGCTCGCCGCGCATCTGCTGCTTGGCAAGGCCTTGCTCAGAAGCGGCAATCTGAAAGGCGCCGAAGCGGCATTTCAGGAAGCACTCAGCCAGGGCGTCAATCGCGGTGAGGTAGCACTACCGCTCGGCCAGGTCTACCTGGCGCTTGGTCGGCCGGAAGCCGTGATCGAAGGCATCCTGCCCTCAGGTCTTTCGCCGGCGCTGCAGGTCGAAGTCCTGACCATGCGCGCCAATGCCTATTTCGATCAGGGAAAAATTACTCAGGCCACCCAGAGCCTGGAGAATGCACGGGCAATCGACCCAAAATCGGCATCGCCACTGATTGCCGAAGTACCGATGCTGTTGGGAGCGGGCAAAATCGATCAGGCCAAGGAAAAGGCCAACAAGGCGCTGGAGTTGGCGCCGAACAATGCCTATGCCTGGAACGCGAAGGCCTCAGTGCTGCATTCAGCATTCGACGTCAGTGGTGCGCTGGCAGCCTATGACAAAGTTTTGTCGTTGGCCCCGAACCATGTCGATGCTCGCATTGCCCGTGCGGCTCTGCTGATTGACCTGAAACGTGATTCGGATGCCCGCAAGGATCTCGATTTTCTTCGAACCATTGCTGAAGATGAGCCTCGAGCCGCCTACCTGCGGGCAGTACTTGCCGGTCACCAAGGCGATGGTCCAGCCTTGTCCGCAGCATTGACCGAAGTGACGCGAACCATCGATACCTTGCCGCCAGCCTGGCTGGCCCGCCGCGAACAACTGTTGATGGCGGCAGCCCTGGCTCACCATGGGCTTGGCAACTACCAAAAATCCCGCGAATACCTGGACACCATCGTCACTCGTAATCCTCGCAACATGGGGGCAAAGAAGCTGCTGGCTTCGGTGTATATCGAGGCCAAAGATTATGGGCGAGCCCAGCCTCTGCTTGAGTCGCTGAACCGTGCTACGCCAGATGATCCGCAAATCATGTTCATGCTGGGCTCGCTGCATCTGACCCAGAAGCATTATGCGCAAGCCAGCGATTTGCTCGAGAGAGCCGCAACGCGCACCGATTCAGCGGAAATGAAACGCTCGCTTGCCTTTAGCCAGCTCGGGGTGGGGCAGATCGAAAAAGGGATCGGTAATCTGGAAAAAGCCTTTGCTGCAAATCCAGCCGACTCCCAGGCTGGTATGTCGTTGGCAATGATCTACATGCGTCTGGCCAAAACGGACAAGGTACGGTCTGCTCGAACAACGAGCAGGAAGACCTGCAGAAGCCATCCGCCATCTAACCAAGGCCGGCGAAGTTCAACGCACCGATCCCACGCCTTTATTAGCGCTGATCGAACTGCACCTGAATCAGAAACAGGGCGATCTGGCTTTGAAAGTGGCCAAGACACTCGCCATGCACTTCGTTACGAACCTGAACGTTCAGCTCACGTTGGCGCGAACCTATCTGGCGACAGGCGATGCAGCAAACGCGCGAACAGTCCTGACCGGTGCTACCCGATTAGCCGAGTTCAATGCAAAATCCCAGGTCACTATTGCCTGGATGCAATTAGCCGCCGCTAATCCTGATGGTGCTGCCTATAGCATCAGCAAGGCTCTGCAGGACGATCCCGATGATCTGGCTGCACTCGCCCTGGCGGTTCAGGTTGAAACGCGACGCGGTGAGGCCAGCCGGGCGGATGCAGCGCTCAAAACACTTGCTGCCAAATACCCGGCATCGGTTGAAACGGCGCGTGCCAGCGCCGACCTGGCTATGTCGCGCGGCCAATTTCCGACTGCTATCGCGGGCTACCGCAAAGTTCTGGCTGGCGCGGAAAACACCGGCAACGCCATGATGCTTGTTCAGGCGCACATGGCAGCGGGAGAGGCGGGCAAGGCGGCAAGCTTCCTTGAGACTTGGGTAAAGAATCACCCAAGCGATGGTGCAGCGCTAAAAGCCTTGGCTGAAATTCAGTTTCGTGCCGGTCAACTGCTTGCTGCGCGAGAGACCTATCAGCGGGTAATCGTCGACAACAAGGATGATGCATCGGTACTCAATAATTATGCCAATCTCCTGTTAAAGCTGCGTGATCCGGGCGCGCAGGGGGCTGCCGAAAAAGCACTCAGGTTAGTGCCTAACCATCCTGCCTATGCAGACACTCTGGGTTGGATATTGGTTAATAACGGGCAGGTGGAACCTGGTCTGCGTTATTTGCGTGAGGCCCGCCTGCGCAGCCCGGAAAGTGGTGAAATTCGTTTTCATTTGGCCGTTGCCTTGGCAAAAATAGGCCGAAAAGAAGAGGCACGTGATGAACTAAAAGCAGCGCTCAGCGGGCCGGGTGGTGTTGTGATGACAGCTTCGGTTGCCGCGCTCAAGTCTGAGTTGGGTCTGTAATTAACTAATGAAGGTTACTGTCGGTTTTATTTACATTATTGATGATTTTTATTTAGAGTTGTTTTGTAGTGCATTGAAATTAAATAAAAAAATAAATTTGTCCCGATTTTTGCTGTGTTTTGTGCAAAGAGTTTTTTTGGGGAAGATGATGAGAAACGAATTCAAGGTGTTTCTAAGTGCTTTAGCACTGATGTCCGTCGGGCAGGTATCTGCTTTGGAAACGTGGAACTGGTCGGCATCGCCAGATAATCCAAATCCCGGGGCAGCGTCAGCCGTCGTGGCTGGTGTCGGAACGGTAACGGCAACGCCAACTGGCTGGGCTGATACAGGTAGCGGCGGGGCTATTCAGCAGCAATTGGGGGCAAGCACCACTGGAGCTACCCACTTCACCATCTATGGTGGTGGTCTTGGTATCAATAACCTGAGCGGTTGCGCTACAGCTTCAGGCTCATGCGATGTAGGCGATATTTATTCATCCGCCCCGGAACACGCCATAGATAACAACCAGCGATATGAGATGGTGTTGTTGTCATTCTCGACTGCAGTCAAGTTGACGCAAATGAAAATGGGTTGGGCTGGCGGCGCGGATTCCGATATGACAGTGATGGCCTATAGCGGAGCGACGCCTACGCTTTCCGGTAAATACTTTACGACGGCCAGCCTTGCTGGTTGGTCGGTTATCGGAAATTACGCGAATGTGGGCACCAATGTAACGAATATTAATGCTGGCAACGTGTCTTCATCCTATTGGTTGATTGGCGCCTATAACCCTTTGGGTACGGGTAACGTTGCTTCCGGGTTTGACTCAGGGAACGACTACGTCAAATTGACCTCAGTAACGGGCTGTGCGTCAGGTTCTACTTCTGCCGGCTGTACAACTTCACGAGTTCCTGAGCCTGGTTCTTTGGCTCTGATGGGAGTTGGCTTGATTGGTCTGCTCCGCATGCGCAAGGCTCGGCAAAGCTGATTGGATTTCCTGGCGATGATAACGGCACCTTCGGGTGCCGTTTCTGTTTGCGGGTCAGCTAGTGCTGTTGGCCGCTTCTGCTGCCGAGTGCCTCAATCAAGGACGCCAATGTAGCGACTGAACTCAAGTGATGGCGAGTTGCTTCATCATTCGCCTCAAGTACTACGCCGTATTTTTTCTTCAGGCCAAGCACCAGTTCAAGTGCGTCAATCGAATCGAGGCCAAGGCCATCATCGGAAAAGAGCAGGGTGTCATCGTCGATCTCTGCTGGCGTGATGTCTTCGAGATTCATTGTTTCGATGATGAAGGCTTTTAGTTCTTGATGTAGTTCGCTCATTTTCAGTTCAGTTTCTTGCGTAGTTGAATGCCGGAAAAGCTCAGCGTGGCTTCATTGCCGGCTTCGATCAGGCGTAGTGTATCGCCACGACTGGTGCCCAGGCCAGCGGTAACCACTTCGTGGTCAGATACTGGCTGGAAGGCAATTCGCAGCAGCAGGTCGGGTACTTCCGGAAAGTGTGCCTCACCGATCAGTATTCCGTTGTCTGTCTTGAGCAGCAGTCTGTCTGGTGATGGCCCGTCGACCTTGCCGACGATTTCATAGTGACCCAGATTCTGCAGAAAGCGTTCAGGAATGACTGAGGGTTTCAGTTTCTCACCGAAGAT
>JAGTRV010000357.1 GCA_018262245.1 Pseudomonadota bacterium
GGCCCAAGCGATAAAGGTCCCGCTGATGTATTCCGTGTCTATACCGGGTGAAATCTGATCAGGGGTGCCGATTGAAATCTGGCCAGGGGCTATAGCTGCTTGTCATGATGGCAACTGTGGATAAGTGTAACGTAAATTGGTCTGTTTCACCTCCTATGGGTCGGTTTGCTGGGGAGTGGCTTCGTGATGCGCGGGGAAGTGCGCGTAGGGCGTAGCCCGTAGCGGAATTCCCCGCGCGGCGGCCGATCAGAACGGTTCAATTGCTGATTCAGATTTACCTCGCTTGCTCTGCTCCCTGGCCTTGATACGGGATTTTGCAGTCGCCGTGCTGTGCCGGTAACGATACGACTCGTTACCGGTTTCTACGATGTGACAGTGATGGGTCAGGCGGTCGAGCAATGCCGTGGTCATCTTGGCATCACCAAAGACACTGGCCCATTCGGCGAAGGCAAGATTCGTCGTGATCATCACGCTGGTGTGCTCGTAAAGCTTCGAGAGCAGGTGGAACAACAATGCACCACCTGCTTGGCTGAACGGCAAATATCCCAACTCATCCAGAATGACCAGATCCATGCGCATCAGCGCAAAGGCGAGCTTGCCGGATTTGCCGGCGGCTTTCTCCTGTTCGAGCAGATTGACCAGATCGACGGTCGAGTAAAAGCGCACACGCTTGTTGTGCCCGGTAATGCCGGATACCCCGAGCGCAGTTGCCAAATGTGACTTCCCGGTACCGGTGCCGCCAATGAACACGACGTTGTGTGCCTCCTCAGTAAAGGACAGGTCGGCCAGTTCCATGATCAGGCGCTGATCAACCTTGGCCTGCTCAAAGTCGAAACCCGCCAGGTCGCGATGCACCGGAAACTTGGCGGAATGCAGTTGGTAACTGATCGAGCGCATATGGCGGTCCGTATGCTCGGCCTGAAGCAAATTCTCGATGAGGCGGCGAGATGTCTGGAGGGTGAGCGAATCCCCTTGGGCCACGAAGTCATCCCAAGCACCGGCCATACCATGCAGACGCAAACTCTTGAACTCGGCGGCAATATCACGCATGGCTCACCTCCATGCGCAGGCTGTCATAGCGACCGGTATCGGCGACTGGTTCTTCGTTGAGGGTGAGTTCGGTCTCGACCGGTGTTGGCGGTGGCGTCGATTTGAGCCGATGCAACACGTTCTCGATATGCTCGGCGCTGGGATTGCCGGATTCCAGCACCAGTTCGACAGCCACCAGCACCGACTCCAGTCCATGCTTGGGAACAGCCGCCAGGACCTTGGCCATGACCCGATCGCCACCTTCGTGCTTGAGTAGCAGACCACGTAATTTCTTGAATTGATCCGGCATGTCTGCAAACGGTGCGCCATTGCGCAGTGCTCCCGGCTTGCGCTCAATCAGCGGGAGGTAATGCTGCCAGTCGTAGCGTGTTTCGTTGCGCCCGAAACAGCGGACATGACTGGCCACCACGGCATCGTGCGCAACCAGGTCAATCCGCTCGGGATAGATACGGATGCTGACCATCTGGCCCACCAGTTCGCACGGCGCCGAATACCGGTTGCGCTCCTCGCTGACCAGGCAGGTGCTGGAAACCTTGCCCAAGGTCTCGACGTAGCCGTCGAACGGCGTAATCATCGGCATCAGATGCTGCTGTTCCTGCTCGAGCATTTCGGCCAGTGTCAGATCGTACTCGGGATGTTTGAGCTCCTGCCACAGCGCCCGACAGCGGGACAACAGCCACAAATTGAGTTCGGTGAAGGAGCCGAAGCGCTCATGGGCAGCGTCTTGCCAGAGTCGGCGCCGGCTGTCCTGAACGTTCTTCTCGACGATGCCTTTCTCCCATCCGGAAGCAACATTGCAGAAGTCGGCATCGAACAGGTAGTGCGCGGTCATCGCCGCAAAGCGCTGATTCACGATCCGCGACTTGCCCTTCTTGACCTTGTCCACCGCGGTCTTCATGTTGTCGTAGATGCCACGCCGTGCAATGCCGCCCAAGGCGGCGAAGGATCGCGTGTGGGCGTCGAACAGCATCTCATGGCTCTGCATCGGGTAAGCCTGGACGACAAACACTTTGCTGAAGCACAGTTTGAGGTGCGCTGCCATGATCTTGCGCCAGACGCCACCGATCATCAGGTGTTCTTCGCTCCAGTCAAACTGGTGTGCCTCACCCGGTTCGAATTGCAGCGGGACAAAGGCGCGCGCCACCGCGTGACCATTACTGGCATGCCAGCCACGGATATAGTCCGTCACCGCCGTGTAGCCGCCAGCGTATCCCTTCGCCTTGATGGCGTGAAAGAGCGCCAGAGCGGTGCGCCGATTGCGGCGCGGACGGTGGGCATCGACTTTCAGCGCCCTGACCAATTCTTCCTTGAATCCGCTCAGCTTGCCGGGTTTGCTGGCCCGCTGGTATTTGGGCTCCGTTCCCAACGGAACCTTCAGCCACTTCTTTATCGTCGTTCGCGACAACCCTGTCCGTCGCGCTATTTCCGACCGGGACTTGCCGTCCCTGAAAAACATCCTGCGAACTCTACCGAACATCTCCATGGTGATCACCCTTTCTCGCTCCTGCACAAAAATCGCACAGGTTAGGTTGAACACCCTGGCCAGTATTAAACCGGCACGACCTCCTCAAATTGGCCGGAATTCAGCCGGTACGAACAGTACAACCCCCACAGCGGCGACTGGCAGTATGCAGCGCCCGGGTCGCAGTCCGAGTACAACCCG
>JAGTRV010000358.1 GCA_018262245.1 Pseudomonadota bacterium
GAGGTCTCGCCGCGGCTCGATGTGGAAGTCCGACGCGCGCTTGTCGAAGGCATACTGCCACAGCCAGTCGACGATATGGACGATATGCTGGTCGTTGGCGTCGAACTGCCGGATGCCCCTGCCGAGTTCGACCAGTTGCTCGAAGCTCGACAGCCCGGCGGTCACCTCGCCCTTGGCCGCCGCCTTCTTGACCGAACGGGCCAGGTTGAAAAACTCGACCAGATAGCGCGAAATGTCGTCCGGGTTCGCCAGCACGCGGCGGATTTCCTTGCGCAGGATGGGCTGCAGTTCCGCGACCCATTCGCGGACGAACGGCTCGGCGGTGGCAATGACGATCTCGCGCGTCGTCACCTGTACCGGCAGGATACCGAAGCGTCCGGCGTAGGCGCTGGACATGACCTCGGCGACACCGGTGAAATCGATCTTGAGCGGGTCTATGTGCAGGTAATCGAGGCCAGTCCTGCCGGCCAGCCATTCGGTCAGCGCCTCCAGCGTCAGCAAGCGGACCGGCGTTCCCGGTGCGATCCACTTCTGGTCGGCGATGACCACCAGCGGATGCACCTTGACGCCATGCATGCGCCGCTCGACCTTCAGCGCTTCGGCCACCTCCGGTACGACCAGCCCATCGGCGACCATCCACTCGAGCACCTCGGACAGGTTCAGGCGGTGCTCATGCGTATCGAATTGGTTCATGCGGGGAAATATAGCATGGCATACGTAACGCTTTGTAAGCGCCTGTCCATCCGCTTGCACTCATTTACAAATGTCCGCCATCCCGGCGGCACAGGTGCCTAGAATGAGATCACATCAACCAACCAGGAGCAAAGCATGAAAAACCGTCTGATGATTATCGGCAGCGCGTTGATCGCATCCCTGTTCTGTCTGCCGGCAATGGCTCAACCCGTACCGGGACAAGGCATGGGGCCAGGCATGGGCATGAACGGCATGGGTCCAGGTATGGGCGGGATGGGCATGGGGCGTGGCTCGCGCGATTGCACGCAAACACCGAACCCGCAAGCCTGTCTGGCGCATCAGCAGGCCCGTCAGCAAGCGCGCGCCGCCTGCCAGGGTACGACTGGTCAGGCACGCAGGGCGTGCATGCACGGGCAGATGCAGAGCTTCGATTGCGCCAAGGCGGGCAACCCGCAGCAGTGCGAAGCGCGCAAGAAGGTGTATCAGGAATGCCAGGGTCAACCCGCCGGCCCGGCCTTCCGCCAGTGCGTTCAGCAGAAAATGCCGCCAGTCGATTGCAGCAGGGCGAGCGATCGAGCCCGTTGCGACTTTCATCAGCAGGTTCGTGAAACCTGCAAGGACAAGCTCGGCCAGGAGCACATGGCCTGCCTGCGCGCACAGTTCATTGGTCGTTAATTGACAGGTGGCGGCCAGCCACCGCCTGCTTTCCTGACCCGATATTGCTTTTCTTGCAAGTGCCGTCCTCTTGGTTCACCATGCGCCTTTCCGCCGGACTGGTTCCGGGGGTTTGTTGTTGTTCCATGGAGGAGGTTCAGGTGTCAAAATATTTAAAGCAATCAATCGGTTTCTCACTGGCCGCGGCCATCGCGCTGTCGTCCCAGTTGGCCGAAGCACAGCAATACGGCGGTTATCCAGCCTGGAACGGCGGCCCTCCGCCGGTCAATAACTACGGCGGCTATGGCGGCCCGGCCCCATGGAATCAGAATCAGCGTGTGGAACAGGAGACGCCGGCGACACTGTTGCGCGACGGCGTGGAAAAGCTTACCAAGCTTCTTGAAGGCAGGCCCAACCGGGCGGCACTGACCTCCTATATCGACTCGGAAGTCGCGCCCTGGTTCGATTTCGAATACATGGCCGCATGGGCCGCCGGTCGGCGCTTCCAGTATATGGACGAGGCGCAGCAGATTGATTTGACGGCACGCATCAAGCAATCATTCCTCGAGAAGATGGTGCAAAAGCTGGCGCGTTACGGCTCACAGCGGGCAGCATTCCTGCCGGCTCAGGCAGATGGTCCGGGTCAGGTGACATTGCCGGTTTCCATCGAAAATCCGGGCAGCTATCCGTCTCACCTTGAATTCCACATGCGCCAGACCGACAAGGGATGGAGGGTCGTTGACGTATCCGCCAATGGCATGAGCGCCCTGTTGCACTATCGCCAGATGATCAACGAAATGATGGCGCAATATCCGCCACAACGGCGTTACTGACCGGATCGTGTTTCCGGCACGCGGTGGAGGGTGCTTGATTGGCAACATTCTTCAGGCGATTCTCCGCCCTTGGGCGAACTGCAATCCGGTTCGCCCGGTTTTTGCCATTCCAGGCCGGTTGACCGTAACAACCGGCTTTTTTCATTTGCGGCCACGGATTTATAATGCGTCCGTCGTACTGGCAGCAAGTTCAACTGGCATGCGCCACGTCCAACCCGCAAGGAGAAATGCATGAAATCCCCCTTGATGATTATCGCCGGCGCGCTGATGGCATCCATTTTCTGCCTTCCGGCCATGGCGCAAACCACCCAGGATCGTGAACTCGCCAGGACGCTCTGTGCGGATCAAGCCGGTTCGGCGTTCAAGACCTGCGTGAACCAGCAGTTGCGGAATCTCGATTGCACCAACGCCGGCAACCGGCAGCAGTGTGAACTGCGCAAGCAGGCATCGCGGCAATGTGCCGGCCTGTTCGGCTGGGAATTCCGCCAGTGCACCCAGCGGGTGATCCCGCAGCTCGATTGCAGCACCTTGCG
>JAGTRV010000359.1 GCA_018262245.1 Pseudomonadota bacterium
CGTGGCAGGCCAGGTTCTCGGACGCGATGGTCGCTGCCCTCGACGGCTATCGCGACCTGCGTGACAAGAGCCTGGAGCAGATTTTCCTGGCGACCTACAGCTCGCCCTTGTTGCAGGCGCTGGTCGGCCTGCCGGCCACGGGTGAGAGCCCGCGCCCGCGACCGGAAGCTGACCCGGAACGCCTGGCCATGATCAAGCAGCGCATCGCCGAACTGAAGGCCCGGATCGCCGAAGGCGGCCTGCACGAAGCGGCCATCCGCAGCCTGGTCTACATCGGGCTGGCCGGGGAAGGGGTGGACGAACGCGCCTTCAACGAACTGCGGAAAATTCGCGCCGAAAACGAGGGCATGGCCCTGCAGGAATTCAAGCAAATGCTGCGCGAGCAGTTCTTCGGGCTGCTGCTGGACAAGGACGCCGCGCTTGCCGCCATCCCGGTGATGTTGCCGGCTGACCTTGCAGTCCGCGCCAAGGCCCTCGACGCCATCCGGCGTACGGTCGAAGCAGCCGGCAAGCCCGGCGGCGAACGGGTGGAACGGCTGGCGGAGATCGAAAAGCTGTTTGCTGCACCCCAAGGGCGCTTCCTGCGGGGCGCGGTCGACCCGAAAAAAGCAGGCAAAAGTGCTGCCCGCAAATCTGCGTGATCGACAGTCGAGAAATAAGCCGGGAGAGTCAGCGATGAGGCTCAGGCGCTGGTTTGTGGCAGCCGCCCTGGTCTGGGCGACGAACGCCCCGGCCGCCGACTTCGGCAGCCCGGGCGGCCCCGTACCTGCCAACATCGACCAGATTACCGACCTCCTGCGCCATGATCCCTACGACCTTGAACTGCTGATCAGCTTCGGTACCTCCAAGGGCGGCTCGGCCGGTCACCTCGCCCTGGCCATCCGGGATCAGGCGACTGACGATGACCTGGTCTACTCGGCCAACTTCTATGCCGACCGTACGCGCAAGCACGAGAGCGGGTTCTACACCAAGGACCTCATGCTTGGCATCCCGAAGCAGGAGTACCTGTTCAGGACAGTCTCCTCGCTCGGTGAGACCGCCTCGTTCGGCCTCGACTTCGGCGAGATCTACAAGCGCTCGGTCGTCGGGGTGCGCGTCTACGGCGTGCCGGCCGGCGAGAAGGAAGCGCTGGCGGCTTATTTCAGGCGCATCAATGACGACTATCGCAATCGGGCCCGGAATACCGAGTACCACGACCGCGAAGTCAAATACGACTACCTGCGCCTCAATTGCGCCAAGACCATTGGTGCGGCATTCAAGTTTGGCGCCGGGTACGAGGATCTGGAGGTCACCAGCGCGAAGCTGTTGTCCGGACGAAGGATAGTGGCAGCCGCCACGTCTAACATCCCGACCGAGATGGCGATCAAGCTGGTCAAGGAATGGGACAAGCGAGGGTATGGATTGGACGTGGTGCTGTACAAGAAATACGGCGGATCGAGATGGGTCGATCCGCATGATGAGGAAAAGGTGGCGTTCAAGGATTTGCCCAACCGCTTCCCCTCCGTGCTGTCACGCGACTTCCGGAAGGACCAGGGCCATTACGAGGACTTCGACAACCTGTTCGCGATGTACCTCTTCTACAACCTGGCCAAGTTCAGCGTGCGGGTGAACGACGAGACGAAGCTGCTCGAGATCGAGAAGCGCAAGAACCCCATGGCGTATTCGGAGGCCGCCGAACTGGCCACCCGGAGCGCCAGCTCGGACAGTGACCTTTTTGGTCGACGCCAACCGTTCCAGCCAGCGGGAACGGCGATCGGTGAGTCGGACGAGTTATTGGAAAAATGAAATGAACAGCGGAGTAAAGTAGTTTTCCCAAGATTTGCTGGCGCAGCTGCACACCGTCTGGACGGCTTTTTCGGGAATGTGCGCGCTGGTCATTTTATTTCGGCTCCATCTGAATCCGATGCCGGCGCGTTATTTGCCGGAAAATTCTCCTGATAATGCCGGATCACCGCCCGCGCATTAAAGAAGAGGCGCTCTCTGCCCAAGCGGTCGGCGAGGCCCGATGCCTTGATGGACTCCATCACGTCCGGGCTCAAGTCGGCGAGCCAGAAAATGGCACCCAGTTCGGTGGCGCGACGCTCGCCCTCGACCAGCATCTGCAGGGCCGAATACTCGATATCGAAGACGCGGCTCATGTCCAGGGCGACAACGCGTGGCTGGTGCTTTTCGATAAGTTGCCGGATCTGATCGCTTACCTGCTGGGCGTTGGCAAAGAACAGTCTTCCCTCGGGACGCAGGATCAACAGACCGGCAAAGGTTTCGTCATCGGGATGCTCGGGGGAAAGTGGGCGCAAGACGTCAGCGCCACGTTTGCGACCGATGACATGAATTTTCGGGTGTGCCGCCTGGCTGCTGAGGCCGATCAGCGAAAGGATGATCGCCACCACAATGCCTTTCAGCGTGCCAAATACGAGCACGCCGGCGAAGGCGGCCAATGCCCAGTGGAACTCCATGGTTCGGACCCGCCGGATGGCAACGAACTCTGCCGGTTGAATCAGCCCGACCGAATAGACAATGACCACTGACGCCAGAACGGCCTGCGGCAACAGTCCGAGCAGGGGCGCCAGAAAGAGCATGGTCCCCACCGCTGCGGCTGCGGTAACCAGCGAGGCCTTTTGCGATTGCCCGCCCACGGAGCGCACCACCGCTGTTTGCGAGGTGCCGCCGCCGGCGGGCATGGCGCCGAAGAATGCGCCGCCAAGGTTGGCC
>JAGTRV010000360.1 GCA_018262245.1 Pseudomonadota bacterium
AGGTTGGCAAAGCCCTCCCCGAGGTCGTCGATGGCAATCTGGAAGCCGCGCCCGCGATAATGCTGCAAGGCCTCAAGGATGCCCGGCATATCGGTGATCTGCTGGTTTTCAGTCAATTCGATCACAATACGATTCGGCGCAATCCCGAGTTCATTGAGCAAAGCCCGGGTATGGCCATTCATCAGCCGGGGATCGAGCAGACAGCTCGGTGTCACGTTGAGAAAAAGCCGCCCAGCCAGCCTTTGGGCCGCAAAAGCTCGCAAGCTGGCTTCCCGGCAGGCATGCTCCAGATCAAGCGTCAATCCATGCCGGGCGGCCGCGCCAAAAAGCTTGTCCGGCCAATGCAAAGGACTATCAACCGGACCGCGCATCAGTGATTCGTACCCGAGAATGGCTCGCACGCGAAAATCGAGAATTGGCTGAAAAACCGGGAACAAAAGCCCCTCGGCCATAATTCGTTGCAACTCGATTACTTCTTCGTCAATCATCAAAATCATTACGCAAACATTCAGGGAACGGGATGGCGAGTTTAGAAGGCGAAGATTGCAGCACGATGACGAAAACGATGACGTTAGCAATTTTGGCAATTATCAATGGGGCAGCCGCGCCACCACCCCTGCTTGGCCTCAAGATTTGGCCGGCAAAACGACCAGGACTTCATCCAGTCACGCTGCGGTAACAAAGCAGCCGCATCCTGCCCACAGAGCTGAATTTTTTCTGCGAGGTCGTGATGACGGAAACACTGTTCTGCTACTGCTGCCGGGTGCATCACCAGAAGGACCAGATGCGCCTGTTCCCCACTCGACAAGGCTATCGCTGGCGCTGCGTGCGCAGCATCGAAGCGGCATTCCGCAGCCGACGAGAACGCGACTCCTTTGGTCGTCAGCAAACCGAAATCAACCGCCAGGAAGCACAGCGGGCGGCTGAAAGTGCGGATCGTCTACGCCGGGCGCTCGCCCTGGTGACCTGACTCGCCATGGCAAAAATCCGCTTCGACACGCTCGATCCCAGCAGCGCGCCCCTGGTCGACGCGAGCGTCACCCTGATCGTCAATGCCTTCGGTGATCCTGAGCGATACAGTGCGACGCGAGTCGCCAGAGAATTACAAAGTGATGACCCGGTCTTTTACCGGCAATTTTTCGTCGCCATGGAAGCCGGCGAAATCCTCGCCGTTGGCGGGGTCAAGGCAGCGGACTGGGCCTCGAAGACCCATATCCTCTACCTGTCGGCGGTTACCCCGGAACGACGCGGCAAGGGGATTGGCCGCGCGCTGATCAAGGCACGTATCGAGTGGCTGGAGAAAACCTTCAAATCCGGGCGAATTCTCGTCTCGGCCGCCAAGACGCGACGTTTTCGCGACCTCGGCTTTGTCGAAATCCGCAACAGCAGTCTCGATGGGCGACACCTGCTGCTGCGCCGCTTTTGAAAATCAGGCACTCATTTTCAGCTGTCAGCCACAGGGCGAGCGCATGCGAAATACTTTAACGCCCCTGCAACAATGACTGGCGATAGTGAGGTCTGAGCCTCACAGGAACAGCCCACGGAGTTTCATATGGAAAAACAAGACCGCAACGACATCGCCACCTTCCCGGAACTGTTCGACGGCATGGAACAATTCATTGAGGAACAAGCCCGGGGTATCAAGAAAACCAGCGCCATCGTCGCCATGCTCGCCCTGCCCTGCGGCATGTTGATCGCCTGGTGGCTGAATCGGGTCGCCTGAACACCGTCAGCCCCGCCCCATGAACCCGAACCAGGAGCGCCCCGCCGGCTTCGGCAAACGCTGAGCCTTGGTGATCCTGGCAAGAAAGTTCAATCCCCTGCCGCAAAGGTCGACCATGCAAGCCCCCATCTCCTTTCGCGCGACACTGCTGATCCTGGCGCTGATGCCCGCGCTCGATGCCTGCGTACCAGCCCTGATCGTCACCGGTACCGCCGCCACCATGATCAGCGTCCATGATCGTCGCTCAACCGGCAACCAGGCCGACGACGAAACCTCGGAATGGAAAGGCAGCAACCGGCTACCGGCCGAGTACAAAAATCACGCCCACGTCAATTTCACCGCTTTCAACCGGAACCTGCTGCTGACCGGCGAAGTGCCGAGCGATGAGGCCCGGCAAGCCATCGGTGCGATGGCCGAAAAGATCGAAGGCATTCGCCTGGTCCATAACGAACTGGTCCTTGCCCCGCCGGCCACCTTTTCATCGCGCAGCAACGACGCCTTTGTTTCATCCAAGTTCAAGGCCCGGCTGCTCGAATCGAACCAGTTATCGGCCAATCACATCAAGGCCATCACCGAAAGCGGCACGCTGTTCCTGATGGGCCTGGTCAATGAGCGCGAAGCCAAGGTCGCCGTCGCCATCGCCCGGACCACCGACGGCGTCCGCAAGGTGGTCAACGTGATGGAAATCATCCCGGAAGAGGAAACGCGCCGCATCGACAACAGCCTCCTCGGCGCCCGCACGCCGCCACCGCTGGCGGCACCGGTCGAGACTCGTTAAAGCCGCCGGTCATGCCCACACAGGCGGGAGTCCAGAAAAATCAGGTACCCGAATTTCCCAGTGGACGGAGCCGGTTGATCGTCTAAAACTGCCCGGAGTCCAACTGTGTATTCAGGGTGGACTGATTGGTTCGAGGGTGCATGGGTGTTTTAATCCATCCACAATGCAACAACAAGCACATCTGCAGTACAGCACGTTCCCCTCACCC
>JAGTRV010000361.1 GCA_018262245.1 Pseudomonadota bacterium
TCCTGGCGGCAGCTTCTGGCGGCCCGCCTCCGCCACTGGTTCAACGGCAACAGCCGCGCCGGCAGCAAGCGCAACATCATGTCCCACTACGATCTGGGCAACGATTTCTACCGCCAGTGGCTTGACCCGAGCATGAGCTACTCGTCGGCCATCTTCCGGCCACAAGACGACGGCTCACTGCTCGCGGCCCAGCACGCCAAGTACCGTCGCATCCTCGACCGCCTGCAGGCCAAGGCAGGAGCAAACGCCAGCGTCCTCGAAATCGGCTGCGGCTGGGGTGGCTTTGCCGAATTGGCGGTACAGGACGGGTTGCGCGTCACCGGCCTGACGCTATCGCCTTCCCAACTGAAGTGGGCACAACAGCGCGTACCGCAGGCCGATCTGCGCTTGCAGGATTACCGCGACACGCAGGAATCGTTCGATCACATTGTCTCCATCGAGATGTTCGAAGCTGTCGGCGAGAAATGGTGGCCGACCTATTTCTCCACCATCGCCAACGCGCTCAAACCAGGCGGACGGGCAGTGATCCAGAGCATCACCATCCACGATGACCTGTTTGCCACCTACCGGCGCGGTACGGATTTCATCCAGCAGTACATTTTCCCCGGTGGCATGCTGCCCTCCCGCAGCGCCTTCCGGAAGGCCGCTGGACGGCAGGGCTTGCAGGTCACCGATGAATTTGCTTTCGGTCTCGACTACGCCCGGACGCTAGCCGAGTGGCGTACGGCTTTCGAAGCCAATTGGCCGCAGATTGCGCCGCTCGGTTTCGACGAAAACTTCCGCCGCCTGTGGCGCCTTTATCTCTGCTACTGCGAGGCCGGCTTCCTGGCCGGGAATATCGATGTCGTCCAGTTTGAACTCGCACATCGCTGAGCCTGAGCGGGCGAACGTCGCCCGCCCGAACGGCACGCCCCCGCTGAACTCAGGCAGACGGCGTGTGCTGCTCATGGCGCTAGCGGCCTACCCGCTCCTCTGGCTGCCCCTGCGTGCTCACGCGAGCAGCGCTCCCACGTCCCCCATCATTCCCATTACCGGACTGAAGCGCTGGGGCAGCGGCGAATTCCGCCGCTTCGGCTTTCTCGTCTACGAGGCCACGCTGTGGGCCGGCGACGATCCGCAGCGCCCGCCCCTGGCGCTTCGCCTCGATTACAAACGCGACATCGACGGCAAGGCCATTGCCGCAGCGAGCGTCAAGGAAATGCGCCGCTTCGTCGCTGACGAAAGCCTTTTGCAGCGCTGGGGCGAACAGATGCAACGCCTCTTTCCCGACGTGAAACCGGGCGATCACCTCCTTGGCGTTTACGGCAAGGAGGGCGCGAGTTTCTACCAGGACGACCGTTTGCTCGGCCGCATCGACTCACCCGGATTCGCCGACGCCTTTTTCGCCATCTGGCTCGATGCGCGAACCAGCGCACCGGAATTGAGAGCGGCGCTGCTTCGCTCCGGGGAGGGTTGAGGTGTCGAATCGAACCGTCCTGGCTTATGGTGCACTGGGGCTGCCGCTCGCTTTCGCGGCACTGCCTATCTACGTCCATGTCCCGCGCTATTACGCGGAGACAACCGGCATGGAGCTCGCGCTTCTCGGCGCCATTCTGCTTGGGGCGCGCCTGCTCGATGCCTTTATCGACCCGTGGCTCGGCTGGCTGGCCGATCACCTGCCACGCCGGCGCATGCTGGCAGTATCCCTCGTACCCTTCGCACTGGGCTTTGTTGCCCTGCTCAACCCACCTTCGGACTTCGCCGCTCTCTGGCTGCTGGCGACGCTCGCGCTGACCTACCTCGGGTTCTCTACCGCCTCGGTGTCTTATCAGGCATGGGGTGCCGCTGCCGGTGGCGATTCTGCGCAACGGACGCGCTTGGTGGCGTCGCGGGAGTGCTTCGGGCTGATCGGCGTGGTGCTGGCGGCGGCCTTACCCAGCGTGCTGGCGAGCGACCTGAGCATCGGTATCGCGCGCCTGTCCTGGGTCTTGCCGCCCTTGCTGCTGATCGCCGCAGCGGCGACCTTCTCGCAGGTGGGCACCGACGCCTCCATGCCGCGCTCAAGCGAGCCATTGGGCGCCAGCCTGCGCCGTACTCTGAGCCAAGTCGCCTTTCGTCGCCTGCTCGGTGTGTTCATTGCCAACGGCATCGCTGCGGCGTTGCCCGCAACGCTCTTCCTTTTTTTCGTCGCCGATGTGCTTGGCGCCGCCTCGGCAAGCGGCCCCTTGCTGGCGTTGTACTTCGTCGCCGGCGCTGCGTCGTTTCCGCTGTGGGTAAGGCTGGCCGGCCGGTTCGGTCGAGTACGGGCCTGGGGGCTGGCCATGGTGCTGGCGATGGGTGCATTTGCCGGCGCGGGCCTGCTCGGTTCGGGCGATATCGCGGCCTTTACGCTGATCTGCCTGATGTCCGGGCTGGCGTTGGGCGCCGATCTGGCCTTGCCGGCCGCGATCGCCGCCGACCTCGGTCAACGTCAGGGACTGGCCGGGGCCTGTTTCGGCGTATGGAATCTGGTCGCCAAGCTCAACCTTGCGCTGGCCGCCGGCCTGGCCCTGCCGCTACTCGACCTGCTCGGTTACCGGCCGGGAGGCGAAAGCGGCCTCGGTGCGCTGACGTTTGCCTACGCCTTGCTCCCACTCGGTTTCAAGTTGCTGGCGGCCACGCTGTTGTGGCGCTGGCGCCATTCACTGGAGATTCGATCATGAGACTGCTGACCGCCGCGCTGGTTT
>JAGTRV010000362.1 GCA_018262245.1 Pseudomonadota bacterium
TATCGGCTTCATGAAGGATTTCGACTACATGCACGCCTACAAGACCGACTTCATCACCCGCAACTGGGAACGCATCAAGACCACCCGCAAGCCGGTGATCGCGGCAGTATCCGGTTTCGCTCTGGGTGGCGGCTGTGAAATGGCCATGATGTGCGACATGATCTTCGCCGCCGATACCGCCAAGTTCGGCCAACCGGAAATTCGCCTTGGCACCATGCCCGGGGCCGGTGGCACCCAGAGATTGCCCCGCGCCGTCGGCAAGGCCAAGGCCATGGACATGTGCCTGACCGCCCGCATGATGGATGCGGCCGAAGCCGAAAAGGCCGGGCTGGTCGCCCGCATCATCCCGGCCGAGCAACTGCTCGACGAAACCCTAAAAGCTGCCCAGACCATTGCCGGCTATTCGCTGCCGGTGGTCATGATGATCAAGGAATCGGTCAATCGCGCCTACGAATCCTCGCTGAACGAAGGCCTGCTCTTTGAGCGCCGCGTCTTCCATTCGGCCTTCGCCCTCGAGGACCAGAAGGAAGGCATGGCGGCCTTCGTCGAGAAGCGCAAACCCGTATTCAAGAACCGCTGAGAGTGAGTGCCATGTACGAAACCCTGGAAATCGAACGGGCCGGCAAGGTCGCCACCATCTGGATGAACCGTCCGGCCGTCTTCAATGCCTTTGACGAACAGCTGATCGCCGAACTCGCTGCAGCCTGCAAGGAACTCGATGCCGATGCCAGCGTCCGCGTCGTCGTGCTCGGTGGTCGCGGCAAGCATTTCTCGGCCGGCGCCGACCTCAACTGGATGAAGCGCGCCTCGCAATTCACCCACGAACAGAACGTCGAGGATGCCCGCAAGTTCGCCGGCATGCTGCGCACCCTGGCCGAAATGAGCAAACCAACCATCGCCCGTGTTCAGGGCGCTGCCCTCGGCGGCGGCACGGGCCTGACCGCCGCTTGTGACATGGCGGTGGCGAGCAGCGATGCGGTGTTTTCAACCTCGGAAGTGAAGTTCGGCATTATCCCGTCGGCGATCAGCCCCTATGTGCTGCGCGCCATCGGGCCGCGTCATGCGCTTCGCTACTTCCAGAGCGCCGAGCGGATCAAGGCTTCGCGGGCGCTGGCCATCGGTCTGGTCGGTGACGTCGTCGAACTGGATGAACTGGATGCCTGTGTCGACCAGCTGGTCGAGGCCCTGCTGCAAGGCGGTCCGCTGGCCCAGAAGGCGGCCAAGGATCTGATCGGCGCGGTGAACGGCCAGCCGATCGACGCCACGATTAGCGAGGAAACGGCGCAGCGCATTGCCCGCCAGCGGGCCACCGATGAAGCGAAAGACGGTATTGCCGCCTTTCTCGATAAGCGTCCGCCGGCCTGGTTGTAAGCCGGCCGTTCATTCCCGTTGCCACGGGAATGAACGCGCCTCAGGGCTGCTTCGGTTCGCCGTGGGCGCCGAGGCGCTGGGAAAGTGTTTCGGCGCAATGCTTCAGGCTCTGGATCACGTTGCCCTCCGGGCTGGTGTCGAGCATGCCCTGGACGCCGACGACCAGGACCGCCATCGTGATTTCGTTCTTGAAATTGAAGATCGGCGCGGCAGCGGCTTCGACGCCAGCCACCTTGTGCTGGCCATTGGTCGCGGCATAGCCTTGCGCCCGAATCTCGGCCAGCAGCGCCTCGACTGCCGCCTTGCTCTTCAAGTCGGGCGGCAGCGGGGCGTGCTTCAACTCCTCGGCCAGCAGCGGCGCAGTGATTTTCTTCGGCATCCAGGCGGCAAAAACCCGCCCGGCGGCCGACATCAGCAGATCGAGCGCGGTACCGGTCGTCACGTTGACGGTGATCGGCCGACGCGGCCGTTCCCAGCGGATCACCACCGGGCCACCATCCCCCCAGACTGCGAGGGCCGTGGTCTGGTTGATTTCGTCACGCAATTCGGCAATGGCGCTCAGGCCGAGGCGGACGCGGTCCAGTCGGTCAAGCGCGACGAGGCCGAGATTGAGCGCGAAGGTGCCGAGATCGTAACGCGAGGTCATCGGATCCTGGTCGACCAGGCCGGCCCGGATCAGGCTGACCAGATAACGGTGCGCCTTGGAGGCGGGCATGTCGGCCGCCGCCGCAATATCCTTCAGCATCATCGAACGCTGGCCGTTGGCCATGGCACGCAGGATACTCATGCCCACTTCCAGCGACTGAACGCCGTGTTTCCCTTCCAGTTCCTCACTCATTGCTGCTCCCTGAATTCTGTTATTCAAAACTAGTTTTATAATAAATCAAAATATCAAAGGAAAACATTGTCTTATGTCAAAACTTCGCGTTTATTCCATTGACGGAATCGTCCCGGTGGTCGATCCCACCGCCTATGTCCACCCGAGTGCCGTGCTGATCGGCGATGTGATTGTCGGGCCGGATTGCTACGTCGGACCCTGCGCCAGCCTGCGCGGCGATTTCGGCCGACTGATCCTCAAGGCCGGCGCCAACCTGCAGGACACCTGCGTCATGCATGGCTTCCCCGGCACCGATACAGTGGTCGAGGAAAACGGCCACATCGGCCACGGCGCCGTACTGCACGGCTGTCGCATCAAGAAAAACGCCCTGATCGGCATGAACGCCGTGATCATGGACAACGCGGTGATCGGTGAGGCGAGCATCGTTGCCGCCTCGGCCTTCGTCAAGGCCAGCCAGGAAATTCCCCCCGGCGTGCT
>JAGTRV010000363.1 GCA_018262245.1 Pseudomonadota bacterium
CCCTTGCCGCATGTCCGGATCAACTTCGCCGGCGACGGCGAGAGCCTGATCCGCGGCACCCCCTGGCACGGCTCCCTGGGGGAAGGCGGCTATCCACACGCGCTGGACTTCATCGCCACGGGCGACCTCGGCTCCCTGGATGCAGACGGCTTTCTCTTTCTCACCGGCCGCAAGAAGAACCTGTTCATTACCTCCTTCGGCCGCAACGTCGCGCCCGAGTGGGTGGAAGGCGAACTGGTGGCCCACCCGGGGATTGCGCAGGCAGCGATCTTCGGCGAAGCCCGGCCATTCAACTGCGCGGTGATCGTGCCCCTCCCGGGAACCCCGCAGGATGTCATCGAAGCGGCACTCGACACCGCCAATCACGGGCTTCCCGATTACGCCCGGGTGCGTGCCTGGATTGCCGCAACCGAACCCTTCACGTCGGGCAACGGCATGTCGACACCGAACGGCCGTCTGCGGCGCAGCGCGATTCTCGGGCGCTATGCCGCCCAGATCGATGCCTTGTATCAACCTTAATCAGCACAGGAATTCCATGGACTTCTATCAACAACTTCAGCGCGCCACGGCCAATGAACGGGCCAACCTGTTTTCAGCCCCGTTAATCACGGCCGCGCTGTCTGGCCAGGTGACCCGCCAGCATTACATCCAGTTTCTCAGCCGCGCCTTCCATCACGTCAAGCATACCGTTCCGCTGCTCATGGCCTGCGGCGCGCGCCTGCCCGACCGCCAGGAATGGCTGCGCAGCGCTGCCCGACCGCCAGGAATGGCTGCGCAGCGCGGTTGCCCACTATATCGAGGAAGAACTCGGTCATCACGAATGGATCCTCAACGACATCGCCGCCGCCGGCGGCGATGCCGCCGCGGTCCGGGCCAGCGTGCCCGATTTCGACACCGATGTGATGGTCGCCTATGCCTACGACACGGTCATGCGACGGAATCCGATCGGCTTTTTCGGGATGGTGTATGTGCTCGAAGGCACCAGCGTCAGCCTCGCTTCGAATGCGGCCCGCGCACTGCAGGACGCCCTCGACCTGCCCCCCGGCGCCTTCAGCTACCTGAGCAGCCATGGCGCGCTCGACGTCGAGCACATCGGTGATTACGAGCAACTGGTCAATCGCCTTGAGTCGCCAGCTGACCGCGAAGCCGTCGTGGCTCACGCCAAAACCTTCTTCCGCCTCTACGGCAATGTGTTTCGCAGCATCGAAATCGAGGAGTACGCATGAAAATTTCCGACAGCACGATTCTGATCACCGGCGCCAGCGGCGGCATCGGCGGCGCCATTGCCCGCCAGCTTGCCCAGCGCGGCGCGACGCTGATCCTGATCAATCGCGACAGCGACAAGCTGGCAGCCTTCGCCGCTGAACTCAGGGCCTCGGGAGGCAAGGTCATCCCGCTCGCCGGCGATCTCGCCACACCCGGCGAGCCTGCCAGACTGGTTCAGACGGCCCTCGACCAGGCAGGCACAGTCGACATCCTGGTCAACTGCGCCGGGGTGCAGAACTTCGGATTTTTTGCCGAGGAAAGTGCCGCCGACACGGCGACGCTGTTCAACATCAACACCATCGCGCCAATTGCGTTGACCAATGCCTTGCTGCCGCACCTGCTCAAGAAGGGAAAGGGGCAGATCGTCAACCTGGGCTCCATTTTCGGCTCGATCGGCTTTCCCTGTTTCGCGTCCTATTCGGCCAGCAAGTTCGCGCTGCGCGGCTTTTCCGAAGCCCTGCGGCGCGAACTGGCGGGAAGCGGCATCGGCGTCACCTACGTCGCACCGCGCTTTACCCGCACCGCGTTCAACCGCAGCGCGGTCACCCGCATGGCGAATGCCCTGAAGATGAACCAGGACGAGCCGGAAAGCGTCGCTGCCAGCGTCATTGCCGCCATCGAGCACAATGACCGGGAGCGTTACCTCGGCTGGCCCGAGAAGCTTTTCGTCCGCATCAATTCGATCCTCCCGCGCCTCGTCGATCCGAGCCTGATCAAGCAGGCCGGCCTGATGCGCCCCTTCGCCACCGAATCCACCCGCTAACCCCCTTTACCCGGAGAACCACCATGTTCCGCAAATCCATTGCCACCCTTGTTCTATTCGCCAGCCTGAGTGCTGCCAGTCTCGCAGCCCAGCCCACTCTGGAGGACGCCATTGCCGACGTCGGCCATCGTTGGGCCAAGGTGTCCTACCAGACTCCCGAGAGCGAAAGGGAAGCCGCCTTTCGGCCCCTGATCGCGCAAGCCCAGCAACTGACCCAGGCCTTCCCCGGCAAGGCCGAGCCGCTGATCTGGCAGGCAATCGTCCTCGCCAGCGCAGCCAAAGCTGAAGGCGGGCTGGGCGGGTTAAGCAAGGCCAAGGACGCACGCGACTGCCTGCTTGCAGCCGAAAAGATCAATCCAGCCGCACTGGATGGATCCGTCTACAACTCGCTGGGCAGTCTCTACGCCAAGGTGCCGGGGTGGCCGCTCGGATTCGGCGACAAGAAGAAAGCAAAGGCCTATTTCGAGAAGGCGCTTGCCATCAACCCGAACGGCATCGACCCCCATTATTTCTATGCTGATCTGCTCGCCGACCAGGATGAATACGCCAAGGCAGCCGACCATCTGAAGCGCGCCCTGGCCGCCCCCGCCCGCCCCGGGCGCGAAGATGCCGATGCCGGTCGCCGCCAGGAGGCCATGCGTCTGCTGGAAACCCTCAAGCAAAAGCATGGCGACCAGCTCGTCAGCAAGTAAGCCTCCAGAACGAACGCAATGATGAACAACCACGCAGACTTGAATGATTCACTCTGGTGTCTGATCTTCAGCATGACCAGTATGGGCGGATGGCTGTGGTCTTAATTGGGATATTGCCGCTCCACTCCAGAGGTTCCTCTGACTTCGCGATTTTTCGACAACCTCCGTTCAACCAGACGAGCTGGCAGTTACCCCTGTCTTATAAGACCTCTGGGTAGCCAAAAAAACGCCCCGAATGGGGCGTTTTTTTCAACGTGGCTCACACTTGCAGAAGTGCGCGCTCGCGTTTGCCGTGCAGCTTGTTCAGCACATGCAAATAGGCCTTGGCCGAGGCAATCACGATATCGGCACCCTGCCCGTTGACCACGCGCCCGTCGTGCGCCAATCGCATCGTCACTTCGCCTTGCGCATCGGTGCCGCTGGTGATGTTGTTGACCGAATACAGCAGCAAAACGAGTATTGATCTTCAGCCTCTGGCTGCTTTCCAGCCGGAATGCTGGAAATACTGCCCATAAGCCTTGAGGGCTTCCAGCACCCGAACGGCGCCGTCATGGCGCGGGTTCGCCGTTTTCCCATCCATCGTCTCGGCGCCTGCCATCAGGTCGGCGATGACCAGATGGAGCATGGCGTCGGCTTTCGGCTCCAATTTACAGTGCTCGACCGCAAAGGCCACCTTTTGGCTAACCGTCG
>JAGTRV010000043.1 GCA_018262245.1 Pseudomonadota bacterium
TTCGCCCAGTATCAAGTGGGTGGCAAGACGGCCGGTGACGCCGCCAAGGAATCGGCTGTCACCAGCGCGGCGGTCGGTACGGCGGTTGGCGCTCTGGCCGGTGCGGCCATTGGTGGCAACAGCAAGGGGGCTGCCATTGGTGCCGGCGCAGGATTGTTGATGGGCAGTGCCACCGGAACCGATGCTTCACGGGCATCCACGGTCGGCACCCAGCGCCAGTACGACAATGCCTACATTCAGTGCATGTACAGCAAGGGGCATCGCGTTCCGGTGCCCGCCAACATGAGCTATTCGGCCCCTGTGCGTTCGCAACAGCAACAAGTGCAGCCCCAGGATGCCAATATTCCCCCGCCGCCGCCGGGGTCTCCACCGCCCCCGCCAGCCAATGTCAGGTAAGGTCGGCTAATACAAGGCTAATACAAAAAGGGCAGCCCCTTTCGGGGCTGCCCTTTGTCTTTGGGGCTGGCGCAGTGATCAGGCGACGCCGGCGCTATGGGCCTGCTGGTCGGCCCAGTAGCTGGAGCGCACCATCGGGGCGCAGGCGGCACCGGAGAAGCCCATCTTCTTGGCTTCTTCCTCGAACATTTTGAAAGTGTCGGGATGGACGTAGCGGCTGACCGGCAGGTGGTGGCCTGACGGGGCCAGGTATTGGCCGATGGTCAGCATTTCGACATCGTTGGCCCGCAGGTCGCGCATGACTTCGAGGATTTCCTCGTCGGTTTCGCCGAGGCCGACCATCAGGCCGGACTTGGTCTTGACGTCGGGGTAGCGTGCCTTGAACTGCTTCATCAGGGCCAGCGAATGGGCGTAGTCGGCGCCGGGGCGTGCCTGTTTGTACAGGCGGGGCACGGTTTCCATGTTGTGGTTCAGCACATCGGGCAGGCCATTACCGAGGATGTCGATGGCGATGTCCATGCGGCCACGGAAGTCAGGGACCAGCGTTTCGATGGTCGTGGCCGGCGAAGCGGCGCGCACGGCCTGGACGACATCGACGAAGTGTTGGGCGCCGCCATCGCGCAGGTCGTCGCGGTCGACGCTGGTGATTACCACGTACTGCAGCTTTAGCGACGACACCGAATCAGCCAGCTCGGCCGGTTCGTTCGGGTTGGGCGGCAGCGGCTGGCCGTGGCCAACGTCGCAGAAAGGGCAGCGGCGGGTGCAGATGTCGCCAAGGATCATGAAGGTCGCCGTGCCGCGGCCGAAGCATTCGCCGATGTTGGGGCAGGCCGCTTCTTCGCAGACGGTGTGCAGCTTTTTCTCGCGCAGCATGGACTTGATCTCGCCGAATCGCCCGGCGCTGTTGCCGGCCTTGACGCGAATCCACTCCGGTTTGCGTAGCGGCGTATCGACCGGCACGATCTTGATGGGGATGCGCGCGGTTTTCAGTTCGCCTTTTTGTTTGACGCCTTTTTCAGCCATTTTTCTGGTCCAGTTGCTGTAGCAAGTGTTGCGAGAGTTGCTCGCCAGCCTCGTGAGCGGTGAGCGGAATATTGAAGTCTTTGGTCTGGATGACCTTCAGGCCAGCATAGCCGCAGGGATTGATCGCCGCAAAGGGGGAAAGATCCATATCGACATTGAGTGAGACCCCGTGGTAGCTGCAACCATTGCGAATGCGCAGGCCGAGGGCCGCGATCTTGGCTTCGCCGACATAGACGCCGGGAGCACCGTCACGCCGCTCCGCAGTGACGCCGTATTCGGCCAGCAGGTCGATCACCGACTGTTCGATGGCGGTGACCAGCTCACGGACCTTGATCTTCAGGCGGGAAAGGTCGAGCAAGAGGTAGATCACGACCTGGCCGGGGCCGTGGTAGGTCACCTGGCCACCGCGGTCGATCTTGACCAGTGGAATGCCGACGTCGCGCAGGATGTGCTCCGGCTTGCCGGCCTGGCCGAGGGTGTAGACCGGCGGATGCTCGACGATCCAGATTTCGTCCGGGGTTTCGGCCGTGCGGCTGGCCGTGAAATCCTGCATGGCCTGGAAGGTGGGTTGATAATCGACCCTGCCCAGGCGTTTGATGACAGGAAGCACTTACAGGACGACCTTGATCATCGGATGGCCGCTGAGGTCGGTGTAAAGCGCATCGAGTTGTGGCTTGGAGCGGGCAATCACGGTGCACGTCAGGCTCAGGTAGTTGCCGCCAGAGCTGGCGCGCATTTCCATGCTGGCGCCGTCGAAATCCGGGGCGTGCACGGTGACGATGTCGAGGACGACCTGAGCCAGGCTGTCATCAGCCTTGCCCATGATCTTCAGGGGGAATTCACACGGGAATTCGAGGAGGGTGTCCTTGTACGAAGCCATCTCAGCCTTTACGCATTACGGTGTTCTTGAAATCCTGATACCACTGCCACATCTGCTCACCGAACGGGCCGGGTTTACCAGTGCCGACTGGCTCGCCATCGAGCGTCGTGATCGCCAGGATTTCCTTGGTCGATGAGGTCATCCAGACCTCGTCGGCGCCACGAAGTTCAGTTTCGCTGATTTCGCGGACTGCCAAAGCCTGCTGGTGGGTCGCAGCCAGTTCGAGGATCACGTCGTAGGTAATGCCCGGCAGCATCAGGTGCGTCTTGGGCGGGGCGACCAGCACGCCGTCCTTGACGATGAAGATGTTGGAGGCAGCGCCTTCTTTCATGAAACCGTCGCGAATCAACAGTGCCTCTGCACAGCCTTGCTCGACGGCTTGCTGGCGGGCCAGCACGTTGGCGAGCAGCGAGATGACCTTGAGGTCGCAGCGCGACCAGCGAAGATCGGGCACAGTGATCGCGGCGACGCCCTTGGCGCGGACCTCGGCGGGCGTGGTGACCAGCGGTGACGCAAAGGCAAAGGCTGTCGATGGCACCGAGGCCGGCGGGAAGGCGTGGTCACGCTTGTCGTCGGCGCCGCGGGTGACTTGCAGATAGATCGATTGGTCGTCCCAGGGGGCGGTTTCGATCAGCTTGGCAATGACTGCCTTCCAGCCGTCGGCGGTCAGCGGGTTGGCCAGCTTGATGCCGTCCAGCGTCGCTTGCAGACGCTTGACGTGTTCGTCGATGCGGAAAGCCCGGCGGGAATAAACCGGGATCACCTCATAGACGCCGTCGCCGTACAGAAAACCCCGGTCGAGTGGGGAGATGCCCGCTTCCGCCAACGGCAGGAAACGGCCATTCAGGTAGACGGGATCGGCGACGTAGGGGGTCATGGGTTTAGTTGAACCAGAGTCGGATGGTATCGATGATACGAATGAAGATATTGCCGAGTGCGATATTTTCAAGAGCGACGACCGGATATTCATTGTACGGCTTGCCGTCGATACTGACCTTTAGCATGCCGATTTTCTGGCCGGCTTCGATCGGGGCAATCAGGCGCGGCTCGGCGATGAAATCGCTCTTGACCTTGTCGGCATAGCCCTTCGGAACGGCAATGCCGAGATCGCTGGTGAAGCCGGCCTTGACCTCGCTCTGGGCGCCCTTCCAGACGCGCAGCGTGGCGACAGCCTGATCCTTGGTAAAAAGTGCCACGGCGTCATAGGTGATGAAACCCCAGTTGAGCAGTTTCTGCGATTCCGTAGCGCGGGCGCTGTCCGAGGCCGTGCCGAGCACCACCGACAGCAACCGGCGCTTGTCGCGCAGGGCCGAGGAAATCAGGCAGTAGCCGGCGGCTTCGGTGTGGCCGGTCTTGACGCCATCAACCGTCGGATCGATGAAGAGCAGGCGGTTGCGGTTCGGCTGGGTGATGTTGTTGTAGCGGAATTCCTTCATCGAGTAGTACTTCTTGTAGTCCTCGGGGAAGTCGCGGATCAGTGCCGAGGCGAGCAGGGAGAGGTCGCGGGCGGTGGTGTAATGCTGCGGATCGGGCAGGCCGGTCGAGTTCATGAAGTGACTGTTGGCCATGCCCAGGCGCTGTGCTTCGCGGTTCATCATCTGGGCGAAATTTTCTTCGCTGCCGGCGATGCCTTCGGCCAGCGTGACGCAGGCGTCGTTGCCGGACTGGACGATCATGCCCTTGATCAGGTCTTCCACCGGCACTTGCGTGTCGACCCGGATGAACATCTTCGAGCCGCCGGTGCGCCAGGCCTTTTCGGAGACGGGCAGGGACTGGCTCAGGCCGATGGTTTTTTGGCGGATGGCGGCGAAAGTCAGGTAGGCCGTCATCAGCTTGGTCAGCGAGGCCGGTTCGAGGCGCTCGTCAGATTTTTCAGCGGTCAAAACCTGGTTCGAACCGACTTCCAGCAGCAGCCAGGATTTGGCGGCCAATGCCGGCGGGACGGGAAGCTGCTGGGCCAGCGCCTGGCCGGCGGTGACAATACTGAGGAGGATGAAAGCGGTCTTGCGGAACAGCGACATGGGTTTTGTACTTTGTTTTGCGTTGGGGGCGGACATTATACCCTCGGCTCCGCGCCGGCCTGCGGCGCTGCGGCGCAGAGCGCCTCGACGGCCGGGTGGCGGATGCGCCGTTCGCTGGAGATCGCGTAGATCTGTTCGCTGACGCCGGCCATGGCGCCCAGTGGCTGGGCATCGAGTTGCGAGGCAATCTGTTCGGCCAGGCCGAGCGGCGCGGGAAAAATCCCCAGGCCACCACGGCCGAAGGTGTTGAGTAGCGCGCTGTCTTCAAATTCGCCGACGATCTTCGGACGAATGTTGGTGTTCTCCAGCCAGCGATCGATCCGGCCACGCAGGGCGTTGTGGCGAGTCGGCAGCAGCATCGGCGCACCGTCGAGGCTGTTCGGGAAGTCCGGCTGATAACGCTCGACGAGGGCCGGTGTGGCGAATAGTCCGGTGGCGAATTCGCCCAGCCGGGTGCTGAACACCTTCAGATTGCCACCGACCGGGGCAGAGCGATCGGTCAGCACCACATCGAGACGGTGCAGGGCGAGATCGGCGAGCAGGGTTTCGAATTCACCTTCATCACAAATCAGTCGCACATCGGCCGGCATATCGGTCACCGTCGACAGCAGTCGATAGGCGAGCAGCTTGGGAATGCCATCGGAAATTCCTGCTCGCAGTCGAAGTGTGGACTCACTGTTGCTGTGTTCGACTGCGTCGACCAGTGCGTCGCCAAGCTGGAAGATCTGGTCGGCGTAGCCCAGCGCTACCCGGCCAGCCTCGCTTAGCACCAGGCCGCGTCCCTGACTATTGAACAATGCCTTGCCCAGATGCCTTTCAAGCAGGGAAAGCTGGCCGCTGATCGTCTGAACGGCAACATCAAGTCGCTCGGCGGCTCGGGTGATGCTGCCTTCCTGGGCGACGACCCAGAAGTAATGGAGATGCTTGTAGTTGAGTGGCGTCATTGGTTTGTCAGGAAAAATCGAAGTGATAGTCAATTTTGCTCCTGTTTTTTAATTTTGTGCAACGCCATACCATCGGCCCGTTTCTCTTTTGAGGAGTTCGACATGAAACGCATCATCCTGTTTCTCGCCACCAACCTGGCGGTCATGCTGGTTCTCAGTGTGGCCACCAGCCTGTTGGGCGTTAACAAGTTCCTGACAGCCAATGGCCTGAACGTCGGCATGTTGTTTGTCTTTGCCGCAGTGATCGGTTTCGGTGGCGCCTTCATTTCGCTGCTGATGTCCAAGACCATGGCCAAGTGGAGCACTGGCGCCCGGGTCATCGAGTCACCGAGTTCATCGACGGAGATGTGGCTGGTCGATACGGTGGCCAAGCTGGCCAAGCGCGCCAACCTGCCGATGCCGGAAGTGGCCATCTACGATGGCGAGCCGAATGCCTTCGCGACCGGCGCGACCAAGAACAAGTCGCTGGTTGCCGTCTCGACCGGTCTGCTGCAGAGCATGACCCGCGATGAAGCCGAAGCCGTGCTGGCTCATGAGGTGGCCCACATCGCCAACGGCGACATGGTCACGCTGACGCTGATCCAGGGCGTGGTGAACACCTTCGTCGTCTTCCTGTCGCGCATCGTCGGCTACGTGGTCGATGGCTTCCTGCGTCGTGGCGACAGCGAAAACAGTGGCCCGGGGATTGGTTACATGGTGACCAGCATGATTTGTGAAGTCATCTTCGGCCTGCTGGCCAGCATCGTTGTGGCCTGGTTCTCGCGTCAGCGTGAATTCCGTGCCGATGCGGGGGCGGCTGGCTTGATGGACTCGCCGGTGCCGATGCAGAACGCCTTGCGTCGTCTGGGCAACCTGCATACCGAAGCCTTGCCGCAAAACATGGCCGCTTCAGGTATTGCCGGTGGCAAGGGGGGCTTCATGGCGCTGTTTTCCACCCACCCGCCGCTGGAAGAACGGATTGCCGCATTGGGAGGCCGTTGATCGCTGCCGTTCGTGGCATGCGGTTTGCTAACTCAATGTTCATGATGCAACGCACAAACCTGTTGATTCTCCTGTTGGGCATGAGTGCGACGCTGGCCGTCGCGCAGCCCGAATACGATCTGCCGAAGCTGGAAGCGCTGGCCATGGAGTCCAGCCGCTCCGTACTGGCGGCGCGGGAGCAGATCACGGCTGCCCGCCATGCCGTCGAAAGTGCGGGTGCCTTTCCCAATCCGGAACTGGAATACCTCGGTGGCACTGCGCGTTCTCGCGGCGTGGGGGGCAATCTCGGCGATGCACGCAGCGTCGCGCTGACTCAGCCGTTGGATATGCCGTGGCGCCGATCTGCCCGGATCGGCGCGGCGGAGGCGGGATTGGCGGCAACCAGTGCGGCGGTGCGCGCTTTCGAAGCGGACTCGCTGGCCCGTCTTCGCCTGCGCTATTTCGAAGTTCTACGTCGCGATGCCGAGTTGAAAAATGCCCGCGAAGACATGAGCTTGATGGAGAGTGTGCGCTCACGTATCGCACTTCGGGTCGAAACCGGTGAAGCGCCGCGTTTCGAGTTGATCAAGGCCGATGCCGAAGCGCTCAACGCGCAGAAGAGCGCTCAGGCCGCCGGATTCAGGGTCGAACAGGCGCGTTCGTTGCTGCGCCAGGCGGTTGGTGGTGCGCTGCCGCCTGAGTTCGGTTTGCAGGGCCGATTACGTGATGTACCGGAGTTGCCGCCGCTGGATGGGCTGCGCAAACAACTGGGCGAAACGAGCCCGGATTTGGCGCGGGCCCGCGCCGAAATGGTGCGTGCCCAGCATCAGCTTGATCTGGAAAAACGGCAACGCTGGCCGAGCATCGCCTTGAAAGCCAGCATGGATGAGGATCCTGAGACGCGGGCCTCGAAAGTCGGCGTGGTGGTCTCGATCCCCTTGTGGGACCGGCGTAGCGGTCCCATCGGCGAGGCGGCGGCGCAATTGTCGCGGACACGCCACGAATTCGCGGCGCAGGAGTTTTCGCTGGCCCAGCAGCTGGACGTTGCTGTCCAGCAGTATGAAATCGCCCAGTCGCAGGTGACGGCGCTGGAAGGCGGCATCGTCAGGCAAGCCGAAGCTGCACTGAGGGTTTCCGAGGCGGCCTATCGCTTTGGCGAACGCGGCTTCCTTGAAGTGCTCGATGCGCAACGGGTTTTCCGTGCGGCTCGCGCCGAGTTGATTGCAGCACGCTACGAATTGGCGGCGGCGTGGGTGGAAATTGAAAGATTGCGGGCGATTCCCGGAGAAACAAGAAAATGAAAATAGCCCTGATTTTGGCCTTGAGCGCGGCATTGCTGCTCGGCTGCAATAAGGAAAACAACCCGGCCGCTGCCAAGCAGACGCAGGATCCGAGCATCGTTCACCCCTCCCCGGAGCTGCTGGCTCAACTCAAGCTGGCGGATCTGGAAACGAAGGCGGTGGCTGAAACCCTGCGCGTGGCCGGGCGGATCGATTTCGATGAGCAGCGTCTGGCGCGCATCGGCGCCACGGTGACCGGTCGTGTCACCGACATCGATGCCCTGCTCGGGCAAAGCGTCAAAAAAGGCGAAGTCCTGGCCCGTCTGAACAGCAGCGAGTTGTCCAGCCAGCAACTGGCTTACCTGAAAGCACGGGCTCAGCTGGAGCTGAACCGCCGCAACGCCGAGCGCGCCAAGGCCTTGTTCGACGCCGATGTGATCGGCGCTGCCGAGTTGCAGCGAAGGGAGAGCGAATTCCAGATTTCCGTGGCCGAAACCCGCGCCGCTTCCGACCAGTTGCAATTGCTCGGGGTCAGCCGCACGGCAATCGACCGTCTCGGCAAGCAGGGGGCGGTTGATTCGGTGACACCTGTCACGGCAACGTTGAACGGGGTCGTGGTCGAACGCAAACTGGCCCAGGGTCAGGTGGTACAGCCGGCGGATGCGCTGTTCGTCGTCGCCGACTTGTCGCGTCTATGGGCCGTGGCTCAGGTGCCGGAACAGCAGGTGAGCCAGGTCAAGAGCGGGCAATCGGTCAGCATCGAAGTCCCAGCGCTGGGCAATGAGAAGCTGGTCGGCAAACTGATTTTTGTCGGCCAGACCATTGATCCGGAGACGCGCACGGTACTGGTCCGTACTGAACTGGACAACCGCGAGGGGCGCCTCAAGCCGGCCATGCTGGCCTCAATGCTGATCGAAGCCAAGCCGGTTGAACGCCTGGTCGTGCCGGCCAGTGCCGTCGTGCGTGAAAACGACGAGGATCATGTTTTCGTTGCCGAGGGCGATGGGATTTTCCGTCTGCTCAAGGTCAAGCTGGGGCCGGAGCAAGGCGGTCTCCGCGTGTTGTTATCCGGGCTCAAAGGCGGCGAAAAACTGGTGGTTGACGGAGCATTCCACCTGAACAACGAGCGCAATCGCAAGGAAATGGAGGGGTCGTGATCGAGTCCCTCGTCCGTAGTGCGCTCAAGCAGCGCCTGATCGTCGCGGTCATTGCGACTGTTCTCTTTTTCTTTGGGCTGGATGCGGCGCGCAAGCTGTCGGTCGACGCCTTCCCTGACGTGACCAATGTCCAGGTTCAGATCGCGACCGAGGCCACTGGCCGTTCGCCGGAAGAGGTCGAGCGCTTCGCCACCGTGCCGCTGGAGGTCGCCATGACCGGCCTGCCTGGGCTGGAAGAAATGCGCTCGTTGAACAAGCCAGGCCTGTCGCTGATTACGCTGGTATTCAATGACAAGACCGATGTCTATTTTGCTCGTCAACTGGTCATGGAGCGCCTGCTGGAAGTCGGCTCGCGCCTGCCGCAGGGCATCACGCCGGTGCTGGGGCCGGTATCGACTGGCCTGGGCGAGGTCTATCAATACACGCTGGAGCGGGCCGATGACGGTGACAGGACCCTGAGCGAAGAGGAATTGATGAAGCGCCGGATCGCCCAGGACTGGGTGGTTCGTCCGCTGCTGCGTTCGATTCCGGGCGTGGCGGAAATCAACTCGCAGGGCGGTTATGCCAAGCAGTATCACGTGCTGGTCAATCCGGACAAATTGCGCCACTTCGGGCTGTCGGTGGCCGATGTCTATCAGGCGGTCGGGCGCAACAATGCCAACGCCGGTGGTGGGGTGCTGCCGCAGTATGCCGAGCAATACCTGATCCGCGGCATTGGTCTGGTGCGCGATGTCGAAGACCTGCGGGCCATCGTTCTTCGTGAGAGGGATGGCGTCCCGGTTTATGTGCGCGATGTGGCTGACGTGCAGATCGGCCATGACGTCCGCCAGGGCGCCGTGATCAAGAATGGCGTGACCGAGGCGGTCGGCGGCGTGGTCATGATGATCGCCGGCGGCAACGCCAAGGAAGTGGTCGGCCGCATCAAGGCGCGGGTCGAGGAGATCAACCGTAAGGGCATGTTGCCCGATGGCTTGAAGATAGAGCCTTATTACGACCGTTCCGAGCTGGTCGATGCGGCGCTGTGGACGGTCACCAAGGTGCTGCTCGAAGGCGTGGCGCTGGTTGTTGTCGTGCTCTTCCTGTTCCTTGGCGATGTCCGTTCTTCGCTGATCGTCGTCGGTACGCTGGTGCTGACGCCGTTGCTGACCTTCATGGCGATGAACAAGCTGGGCATTTCGGCCAACCTGATGTCGCTGGGCGGCCTGGCCATCGCCATCGGCCTGATGGTCGACGGCTCGGTGGTCGTCGTCGAAAACGCCTACCTGCAACTGGGCCGGATGCTCAAGTCCGGTGAAAGTTCGACCCGGGTGATCCTGCGCGCCGTGGTCGAGGTGGCGACACCGGTCATCTTCGGGGTGGGCATCATCATCCTGGTCTTTCTGCCCTTGATGACGCTACAGGGCATGGAAGGCAAGATGTTTGCACCGCTCGCCTACACCATTGCCATTGCGCTGGCGATTTCGCTGATCCTGTCGCTGTCGCTGACCCCGGTGATGTCGACTTACCTGCTCAAGCCACCGGCCCATGACGGTGACCACGACACCCGACTGATCGCGGTCATGAAGCAGCGCTATCTGAAAATGCTGCACTGGGCGCTCGGCAACGAAAAAAAGACGGTGACCCTGGCGATCGTTGCTTTCGTCGTCACCGTCAGTGTGCTGCCTTTCCTCGGCACGGCCTTCATTCCGGAAATGAAGGAGGGCTCAGTCGTCCCCGGTATTAACCGTGTGCCCAACATCTCGCTCGACGAGTCGATCAAGATGGAAATGGAGGCCATGCGCTTGGTCATGCAGGTGCCCGGCGTCAAGTCAGCCGTATCCGGCGTCGGGCGCGGCGAGTCGCCGGCCGACCCACAGGGGCCAAACGAGTCGACGCCCATCGTCAGTCTGAAGCCGCGCAGCGAGTGGCCATCCGGCTGGACGCAGGACGATATTCAGGATGCCATGCGGGAAAAGCTGAAAGCCTTGCCGGGCGTGCAGATTGTCATGGCCCAGCCGATTTCTGACCGGGTTGATGAAATGGTCACCGGCGTGCGTTCGGATATCGCGGTCAAGGTCTTCGGTGATGATCTCGATCAACTGAAGAAGGTCGCCGGCCAGATCGGCAAGGTCGCCCAATCCTTGCAGGGGGCACAGGATCTGCGTATCGAGCGGATCAGCGGCCAGCAATACCTGTCGATCGAAATCGACCGTCAGGCGATTGCCCGCCTTGGCCTGAATGTCTCTGACGTCAATGACGTGCTGGAAACGGCCGTTGGCGGCAAGGTGGCGACCGAGATTTTCGAAGGCGAACGGCGCTTCCCCGGCGTGGTGCGCTTGCCGGAACGTTTCCGAAATAACGTCGAGGCGATCTCGAACATCCTGCTCACTTCGCGCAACGGGGCGCAGGCCCGGTTGGCCGACGTCGCCAAAATCAGCGTCATGGATGGCCCGGCACAGATTTCGCGCGAACTTGGCAAGCGCCGCATCGTGATCGGGGTCAACGTCAAGGATCGCGACTTGGGCAGCTTCGTCGCCGAGTTGCAGCAGAAGGTTGAAAGCCAGATCACGCTGCCGGAAGGCTACTACCTGGAGTGGGGGGGACAGTTCCAGAACATGGAGCGGGCGCTTGGCCATCTGAAGATCATCATCCCGATCACCATCGCAGCGATCTTCTTCCTGCTCTTCCTGCTTTTTAATTCGCTGCGTTTCGCCACGCTGATCATCACCGTGCTGCCGTTTGCTTCCATCGGCGGTATTGTCGGCTTGTTCGTGACCGGGGAATATCTGTCGGTACCCGCCTCGGTCGGCTTCATCGCGCTGTGGGGGATCGCCGTGCTCAACGGCGTGGTGCTGGTCTCCTACATTCGTGGTCTGCGCGATCAGGGGCGGAGTGTGCGTCAGGCCGTGATCGAAGGCGCAACGCTGCGTTTCAGGCCAGTCATGATGACGGCGACAGTCGCCATGCTAGGCCTGATTCCCTTCCTGTTTTCCAGCGGGCCGGGGTCTGAGGTGCAGCGACCGCTGGCCATCGTGGTCATTGGTGGGCTGATTACCTGCACCTTGCTGACGCTGCTGGTTTTACCCACGATTTACCGCTGGTTTGACGAAGATGAGGTCGAAGCATGAAAGAAATCAAGGCGATCATTCGCCCCAACAAACTGCCGCTTTTGCGCGATGCGCTGGTCGCCTTGCCGGACTTTCCAGGGATGACGGTCTCCAAGGTTGAGGGGTGCAGCGCCCCGTCGCGCCATGTGCCGGCGCGGACCAAAATCAAGGATGAACTGACCGATTACACGTCCAAGGTACGCATCGAAATCGTCGCGCCCGACGAAGTCGCCGAGACCATCTTCCTACGCATTACCGAAGTGGCGCAGACCGGGCATTACGGTGATGGTCTGGTCTGGATCACCGACATCGAAAAGGTGGCCTTCGTTTTCAAAACGACCCCCGGGCCGGATTAACTGGAAAAATCGCCTATTGCTTTAGTCATGTGTGGAGGATTTCACATTGCGTTTTTGATGATTTTGTAAAATTCGAACTATGTTAATGCTCGAAAGGGCAGAGGTGGTTCGAAGTCAAATGGGAAAACTGCATAACCCCGCGAGTGGGGCAACCCTGATGTCACCAGCTGCGTTACAGGAAGGCATCGCCAGCCTGTCGCGCGGGGTCTATTTCAGGGAGGCCTCCCTGAGCATGATGCTCAGCATCCTGACCGAATCGGCTGCACAAATGTCCGGGGTTGAGCGCGTCAGCATCTGGGCTTTGACCAATAGTCAGAGCGAACTGACATGCCTCGATCTCTATGAACAAGCCTCCGGGCAGCACAGCAAGGGCGCGAGCATTGATGCCGGAGGGTATCCCGTCTATTTCCGCGCCCTTCAGGCCGGTACGGCCATTACGGCCGATGACGCCTATCTGCACCCGTTGACGGCCGAATTTGCCAGCGATTATTTGCCGCGCCACAAGGTTACGGCGATGCTCGATACGCCGATCCACATTCGCGGTGAATTGCAAGGAGTGCTCTGTCTCGAACAGGTTGCTTCCCGTCAGCCCTGGACCGCGGCACATCAGCTTTTTGCCCAGGCCGTCGCCAATCTCGTGACTCTCGCCCTGGTCGAGTACGAAGCGGAAGAAGCGCGGCGGGCCGCCAAGGAAGCCAGCGACCGCCTGCGCGCCGTGTTCGATGCATCAAGGGATGCGCTTTTCCTGGCGGATCGCGATAGTGGCGAGATTCTGGATGTCAATCGTCAGGCCGAAGCCCTGGTCGGGCGGACGCGCAATGAATTGCTCGGTCGTCATCAGGGGAGCCTGCATCCGGCCGAGTTCCAGAAAAGCATGCTCGGTGAGTTTCGCCAGATGTTCGATGGCCGCCAGTCTCGGGCTTTGGCGAGCCAGGTGCAGCACAGCGACGGCCGCAAGCTTCCAGTCGAGATTACCGCCGAGGTCGCCGATCTGAGTGATGGCCGGCGGCTCGCCTTGAGTATTTTTCGGCCGGTCTAGGCCGCGACGGCAGCGATTGCCGTGGCTAGCGCGTGCACCAGCCGCTCAATTTCCTCCCGGTGCTCATCAGAGTCTAGCTCGGCCGCGTTGCGGCCAATATAGTCGGTCAAATGCCGGGCAAGATGCATGATGCCCCAGAGTTCGAGCAATTCGGCCTGCTGCGCCAGTTTCATCGCTTCGGTCGTCAGCGCATAGGCATCAGGCGGCAGGGCGGCCAGTGCATCTCGCATCAATTCGATCTGCTCGCAAGCCTCGTCGACAAAAAGACGGTCCAGTACAGCCGAGCGTTCGGCGTTGTCGGGCGCTGAGGCTGCCGCTTCGAGGCGCATCGAGAAATGCTGGGCGCGGTCGGCAAAGGCCTCATGCTCCAGCCCGTCCGCTTCGCCAAGGCATTCGATGGCCCCTGTGATGGCAGCGATCAGGCGCGGCGACGGGCTCGCATTTTCCAGGCGGTCGGCCGCACTGGCCAGGGCTTCTCCCAGTCGGAGAGAGTCGCCATCGGCAGTTTCAATGGCGATGGCGTAGAGACTGAAGATGGCGGGCCGGATGTCTTCAGCCCCCGCGCCGTGACGGTCTGACCACGCGGCAGCCAGACGCTTTCCGGCAGCGACCCAGCGCTCATTGAGCTTTGCATCGAAGCGTAATTGCCGGGGCTTGCTGACCCAGGGCAGGATGGCGGCAGTCGCTGCCAGCGTTGGAGCGAGCGCCGCCCGGGTTTCCTCGAGATCTTCCTCGGGGATGTCAGCCATGAAAGATTTATTGAGCTGCCAGCTTGGCGAAGGCCGCAACGACTTCCGGCGGCGCCTGCACCAGTTCGATCAACACGCCTTCGCCGCCGATCGGGAATTCGTCATTGCCCTTCGGGTGCAGGAAGGTGATGTCGAAACCAGCCGCGCCCTTGCGAATGCCGCCCGGAGCAAAACGAACACCGTTGGCCGACAGCCATTCGACAGCCTTCGGCAGGTCGTCGATCCACAGGCCGACGTGGTTGAGCGGCGTGGTATGCACGGCCGGCTTCTTTTCCGGATCGAGCGGCTGCATCAGGTCGACTTCGACCTTGAACGGGCCGGTGCCCATGGCGCAGATGTCTTCATCGACATTTTCGCGCTCGGAAACGAAAGTGCTGGTGATTTCCAGGCCGAATTTCTCGACCCACAGGGTGCGCAGTTTTTCCTTGGACGGACCGCCAATGGCGATTTGCTGGATGCCGAGAACCTTGAAGGGACGAGTCATGAGTGGATTCCTGTGTTGGATTGAATAACGTAATCCATAATTATAGGGATTTCTTCCGGTAGGCAAAGACCACCATGGCCACCCCGATCAGGATCATCGGCAACGACAGCCACTGTCCCATGCTGATTGTGTAGGACTGCCCGAAAATACCGTGATCCGGCTCGCGAAAATACTCGGTAATGAAACGGAAGGCGCCGTAACCGATCAGGAAGGCACCCGAGGCAGCAGCGCGCGGGCGCGGCTTGGCGGTGAACCACCAGAGGATCACGAACAGTGCGAGGCCTTCCAGTCCAACGTGGTAGAGCTGCGACGGGTGGCGCGGCTGCATGTCGCCCGACTGCGGGAAGATCATTGCCCACGGCAGGCTGGGGTCGGCCACGCGGCCCCACAGTTCGCCGTTGATGAAATTGCCGATGCGCCCGGCGGCAAGGCCAAGCGGCACCAGCGGTGCAACAAAATCCATCACCTCGAACCAGTTCAGGTGGTGTTTGCGCGTCCAGAGGCCCATGGCGACCAGAACGCCGAGGAAGCCGCCATGAAAACTCATGCCGCCTTTCCAGACCGCGAATATTTCCAGCGGATTGGCCAGGAAATAGGCTGGTTCGTAAAACAGGACCTGTCCCAGCCGACCGCCAAGAATCACGCCGAGCATGCCGTAGAACAGCAGGTCGTCCAACTGTTCTACGCTCAGGAAGCCTGGCCGGGTTTTGATCCGGTAGCGGCCAAGAAAAATAAACTGAACGAAGGCCACCAGATACATCAAACCGTACCAGCGCACGGAGAGCGGGCCGACAGAGAAAGCGACGGGGTCGAACTGTGGGTGAAGAAGCATCGAAGGCGCAGAGTGGGCTAGAATTAGCCGATTATAGTTCGCGCGCCATGACAAGACGTCGGCGCCAGATTCAGACGGAGATTTCCATGCCCCAATACCGCTCCCACACCTCGACCCACGGCCGCAACATGGCTGGTGCCCGCTCCTTGTGGCGCGCCACCGGCATGAAGGACGGCGACTTCGGCAAGCCGATCATCGCCGTGGTCAATAGCTTCACCCAGTTCGTGCCGGGCCACGTCCATCTGAAGGACATGGGGCAGCTGGTGGCGCGCGAAATCGAAGCCGCTGGCGGCGTCGCCAAGGAATTCAACACCATCGCCATCGACGACGGCATCGCCATGGGCCACAGCGGTATGCTGTATTCGCTGCCCAGCCGCGACCTGATCGCCGACTCGGTCGAGTACATGGTTAACGCCCACTGTGCCGACGCCATGGTCTGCATCTCCAACTGCGACAAGATCACCCCGGGCATGCTGATGGCCGCCATGCGCCTCAACATCCCGGTCATCTTCGTGTCCGGTGGCCCGATGGAAGCCGGCAAGGTCAAGATTCAGGGGCAAGTTATCCATCTCGACCTCATTGATGCCATGGTCAAGGCTGCAGATCACTCGGTTTCCCAAGCTGAACTGGATGATGTCGAGCGTTCGGCCTGCCCGACCTGTGGCTCCTGCTCCGGCATGTTTACCGCCAATTCGATGAACTGCCTGACCGAAGCCTTTGGCCTCAGCCTGCCCGGCAACGGTACCGTCGTCGCCACGCACGCCGACCGCAAGCAACTCTTCCTGCGTGCCGGTCGCCAGATCGTCGAGCTGTGCAAGCGCTACTACGAGCAGGATGATGCCTCGGTCCTGCCGCGTGCGATCGCCACCAAGGCCGCCTTCGAAAATGCCATGACCCTCGATGTCGCCATGGGTGGCTCGACCAACACCGTGCTGCATATCCTGGCTACGGCGCAGGAGGCCGGTGTTGACTTCACGATGGCCGACATCGACCGCATTTCGCGCTCGGTGCCGTGCCTGTGCAAGGTCGCGCCGATGACTGACAAGTATCACATTGAAGACGTCCATCGCGCTGGTGGCATCATGGGCATCCTCGGCGAACTCGACCGGGCTGGTCTGATCAATCGTGACGTCCCGAACGTCTATGCAAAAAACCTCGGTGAAGCAATCGACCGTTGGGATGTGGTGCGCCAGCACGACGTCAAGGTGCACGAATTCTTCAAGGCGGCGCCTGGTGGCGTGCCAACGCAAGTCGCTTTCTCACAGGATCGCCGCTTCAACGAACTGGATATTGATCGTACCCACGGCTGTATCCGCAACAAGGCCAACGCCTATTCGCAGGAGGGCGGTCTGGCTGTGCTCTACGGCAACATCGCGCTGGATGGCTGCATCGTCAAGACAGCCGGCGTCGACGAGTCGATCTGGAAATTCACCGGCAAGGCCCGCGTTTTTGAAAGCCAGGATGCTGCGGTCGAAGCCATCCTGGGCGAAAAAATCGTGGCCGGCGACGTTGTCGTTATCCGCTACGAAGGCCCGAAGGGCGGCCCTGGCATGCAGGAAATGCTCTACCCGACGTCTTATCTGAAGTCGATGGGTCTCGGCAAGGAATGTGCGCTGCTTACCGATGGTCGTTTCTCAGGTGGCACCTCCGGTCTCTCCATTGGTCATGCCTCGCCCGAGGCGGCCGATGGCGGCGCCATCGGTCTGGTGGAGGAGGGCGATACCATCGAAATCGACATCCCGAATCGTCGCATCCATCTGGCGGTCACCGATGGCGAGCTGGCCCAGCGTCGCGCCGCGATGGAAGCCAAGGGCGAAGCCGCCTGGCAGCCGGTTAGTCGCGAACGGGTCATTTCGCCTGCCTTGCAAGCCTACGCCCTGATGGCGACGTCGGCCGACAAGGGTGCCGTGCGCGACGTCAAACAGATCCAGCGCCGCAAGTGACACTGACTGTCTGGCTCGGGTTTCTGGCGGCATCGATATTGATCGCCGTCACCCCCGGGCCGGGTGCCGTCATCAGCATGAGCACCGGTATGCGGCATGGCTACTGGTCGGCACTGACTGCGATCCTCGGACTTCAGGCAGCCATCCTTCTGCATCTGCTGATCGTTGCCCTCGGCCTCGGTGCCTTGCTGGCCGCTTCGGAAGCGGCATTTACGCTGGTCAAGTTTCTCGGTGCCGCCTATCTGGTTTGGCTCGGTATTCAGAAGTGGCGAGCACCTGCCGTTCCGGTCGATGCCAATGTTCCTCTGGTTCGCCGCAAGGGGCTCTTTCTGCAAGGTGTGCTGGTTAATCTGACCAATCCGAAAGCGATCATCTTCGTTGGTGCCCTGGTCCCGCAGTTTGTCAGTCCAGCCTTGCCGCAAATTCCGCAATACCTCCTGATCGCCGCTACGCTCTGTCTTACGGACATGACGGTGATGTCCGGTTATGCGTTGGCGGGCACTCGCCTGGGGCGCTGGTTGCATGATCCTGAAGCCATTCGCCTGCAGAATCGTGCGTTCGGTGGGCTCTTCGTGTCGGCCGGTGCGTTGTTGGCCATCTCGTCGAAGCCTTAGCGTTTGCTGTCAACGTAGCGCTTCTTTCGTGCGTTAATAGCATGCGGGTGCGAAAGACCAGACTTGCCGTTCTCCTTGTTTGCAAGGGACAGAAAAGGGTTTTATCATCCCCAGTTGATTTACCTTCCAACTCGAAGAACGGAGCAAGAGAATGAAAGCTGTTTACGTTGCCATGATTGCTGCTGGTGTTGTGATGGCTGGTCAGGCCCAAGCCGATGAGGCGCTGGCCAAGGCCAAGAACTGCATGTCCTGCCACGCTATCGACAAGAAGCTGGTTGGCCCGGCCTACAAGGAAGTTGCCGCCAAGTACAAGGGCGATGCCAAGGCTCCGGCCATGCTGGCTGCCAAGGTCAAGGCCGGTGGCAAGGGTACCTGGGGTCAGATTCCGATGCCCCCCAACAACGTCACCGAAGACGAAGCGAAGAAGCTGGTTGCCTGGGTACTCTCCCAGAAGTAATTCAAGCTTCAAAAGCGCAAAAGCCGGCTATATGCCGGCTTTTATGTTTTTAGGTGTTGACAGGTCCTTGTCTCGTCCGGATAATCTCGGGTTCTTCCGGAGGGGTACCCAAGCGGTCAACGGGAACAGACTGTAAATCTGTCGGCTCTGCCTTCGAAGGTTCGAATCCTTCCCCCTCCACCAGATTGA
>JAGTRV010000164.1 GCA_018262245.1 Pseudomonadota bacterium
TGACTGCCCAGTTGATCTCCCAGGCCTGGGGCGTCGGTACCGTGATCGTCTGGTCCGGCGTCGTCTCCATCGTTGCCTACAAGCTGGTCGATATTGTGATTGGTCTGCGTGTGCCGGAAGAAGAAGAGCGTGAAGGTCTCGACCTCACCTCGCACGGTGAAACCGCTTACCACCACTAATCAGGTCTGTAGTCTCTCTCCCTTCGGGCACCTTCGGGTGCCCGTTTTTTTTGCGGTATTTGTTTTTGCCCGTGGTTTCCGGGTGATCGCCGTGGAAAGGGCGAGGCGGCGCTGCTTACTTGATCAGCGGGAGCAGGGTCCGGAACTCACTCGTTCCGGCCTGATGCAACCACTCGAAAAGGACCATTTCGGTGGTGACGATACGGATGCCGCCAGCCCGCATCCGCTCAATGGCGGCATTGCGGTTTTCCGGGGTGCGCGACGAGGCTGCATCGGCGACCAGATAGACCTCAAACCCGGCAGCCTGCAGGCCGAAAGCCGTTTGCAGCACGCAGACATGGGTTTCGGTACCGGTCAGGATGACCTGTGGCCGTTTGGCAGCCAGCAACAGATCGACGATGCCGGGTTCGGCCGCGCAGGAGAAGTGCGTTTTTTCGAAGAATCTGGCGCTGCCCGCTGCATCGCGGATGGCCTGGACGCTGGAACCCAGACCTTTGACGTATTGCTCGGACACGAAGGCTGGGATGTCCAGGAGGCGAGCGCCTTCAAGCAGGCGAGCCGAATTGGCCGTAACGCGCTCGTTGTCGTGAATGGCCGGCGCCAGTTTTTCCTGGATGTCGACGATCAGCAGCAGCGAATCGTCACGTCGAATCAGCATCAGCGGAAAACGACCGTCTTGTTGCCGTGAACGAGGACGCGATCCTCGAGGTGATAGCGCAGGCCACGAGCGAGTACCGTCTTCTCGATGTCCTTGCCGTAGCGAACCATATCTTCGGGCGAATCGGAATGGTCGATGCGGATCACGTCCTGCTCGATGATCGGGCCGGCATCGAGTTCGCTGGTCACGTAATGGCAGGTCGCGCCGATCAGCTTGACGCCACGGGTGTAGGCCTGATGGTAAGGCTTGGCGCCGGCAAAGCTGGGCAGGAAGCTGTGGTGGATGTTGATGATCTTGCCGGACAGCGCGTCGCACAATTCGGGCGACAAGACCTGCATGTAGCGGGCAAGGACCATCGAGTCGCCGCGCACGTCTTCAAAGATGCGCTGAATCTCGGCGTAGGCGGCGGCCTTGTTGTCGGCCGTCACTGGTACGTGATGGAACGGGATGCCGTGCCATTCGACAAAGCCACGGAAAGTGTCGTGGTTGGAAATGACGCACGGGATCTCGATGTCGAGTTCCTTGGCCTGCCAGCGCGCCAGCAGGTCATACAGGCAATGCTCCTGCTTGGAAACCAGCACGACAACGCGTTTCTTGACTGCGCTGTCGTTGATTTGCCAGGTCATCGACAGCGGTTCGGCGACTTCAGTGCGGAAGCGTTCCCGGAATTCGGCGAGCAGGAAGGGCAGCGAATCGGCCTTGATTTCAATGCGCATGAAATAGCGACCGGTCAGCACGTCCGAATGGAAACTCGATTCGAGAATCCAGCCGCCGTTGCCGGCGATGAAGCCGGAAACGCGGGCGATGATGCCTACCTGATCGGGGCAGGAAGCGGAAAGCGTGTAGAAGCGGTCGCGATGCATGGTCATTGGGCTCAGGCTGCCTTGGCGAATGCCTTGTCAATTTCGCTGCGCAGATCGTCGTAGTTCAGCACGACCGGGTACTGCGGGAATTCGCGGATGACGTTTTCCGGCGGGTGGAACAGGATGCCGCCGTGGGCTTCGCCGAGCATGGCGGTATCGTTGTAGGAGTCGCCAGCCGCAACGATCTTGAAATTCAGTTCCTTGAAGCGCTTGACGGCTTCGCGCTTCTGGTCCGGCATGCGCAGGTGGTAATTCACCAGCATGCCTTCGGCGTCATCTTCCAGCGAGTGGCAGAACAGCGTCGGCCAACCCAGTTGGCGCATCAGCGGGTGAGCGAATTCGTAGAAGGTGTCGGACAGGATGACAACCTGGTAATCCTCACGCAGCTTGTCGAGGAAGGCGCGGGCGCCAGGCATCGGGCCCATTTCGGCGATCACCTTCTGGATGTCCGGCAGGCCGAGCTTGTGCTCGCGCAGGATATTCAGGCGGTAGGTCATCAGCTTGTCGTAATCCGGCTCTTCGCGAGTGGTCCGCATCAGCTCGGGGATACCCGTGCGCTTGGAGAATTCGATCCAGATTTCGGGGACCAGTACCCCTTCGAGGTCAAGACAGACGATTTGCACGGTGAACTCCCTGCGGCGGCTAAAAAAGGAGCATTTTACCCGATCAGGATGGGCTTATCTCGGCAATCGGGAAGGAAAGGTAGTAACCCTGCGCGTAATCGACGCCGAGTTCGCCAAGCAGGGCCAGTGTTGGGGCATCACCGACGAATTCAGCAACGGTCTTCTTGCCCAGGCCGCGGGCGACTTCGACAATGGCCCGGACAAAGACTTGATCCTCGCGATTGCTGACCAGATTGCGAATGAACATGCCGTCGATCTTCAGGACATCGGCCGACAGGTGCTTCAGATAGGCGAAGGACGAGAAGCCGACGCCGAAATCGTCGAGGCAGACGGTGCAGCCAAGTCGGCGCAGGTCGTCGATGAAGCGCTCAGAGTCACGGATGTTGGCCAGCGCCGCCGTTTCGGTCAGTTCGATGATCAGGCGCTGTGGGTTGACGTGGAACTCGGTGAGCAGGTCGCTGATCGTGCGGGCCAGCGTCGGATCGTCGAAGGAGCGGGCCGACACGTTGATGGCGAGGGCAGGCAGACTCGGCATGCCGGCTAGCTTGTGAATGGCGGTGCCGATCACCCAGCGGTCGATGTCGACAATGCGCCCGGTGCGCTCGGCGGCCGGAATGAAGCTGCCTGGTTGCAGCAATTCATCCGGGTTGTCGGGATCGATCATGCGAACCAAGGCTTCGTAGTGGCTGATCGCTCGGGTGGCCGTTACATGCACGCCCTGGAAGTGCAAAACCAGACGGTTTTCGTTCAGTGCCGCCTGGATCTTGTCGTTCCAGCCGAGCTGGCTGAGCATGTGCGAGGATTCGTCGAGGTCGGGCCGATAGATGCGCCAGCAGTTCTTGCCGCTGCGCTTGGCCTGGTACATTGCGGCATCGGCGTGGGCAACCAGTTCCTCGGCGCTGGCGGCGTGCTCCGGCAAGAGCGCGATGCCGAGACTGATGGTCAGCCCGAAACGCTTGCCGTCGAACTCGAAACTGAGGCCGGTCAGTGCTTTGACGACCCGTTCGGCCATCGCCTGGACGCCGTCCAGATCTGCCCCCGGCGCAACAATGGCAAATTCGTCCCCCCCCAGGCGGGCCAATAACTCGCCAGTGCGGACCAGCTTGCTGACGACATCAGCCGTCCGGACCAGTACATTGTCGCCAACCCGATGGCCGAAGGTGTCGTTGATCGTCTTGAATTCATCGATATCGAAATACAGCACGGCACCGCTCTGCGTCGCATCACGCTGAAAGCGGCTGACCAGCCTGTCCAGTTCGGCGGCAAAACGGGCGCGGTTGGCGAGTCCGGTCAGCGGGTCACGCTCGGCCATGAACAGCAGATGTTCGGCCAGTTGTCGCTCGTTGGTCACGTCCTCGAAAATCCACAGACGTCCCAACTCGCTACCGCTGGCGCTGGTGACTGCTATCCCTTGCTGGGTGATGACTCGGCCTTCGTGCAAGGCCAGTTCCACACTGGTGCCGTCACCCCTGAACAGCTGGCTTTGGCCACCGTCGGTCAGTACGGCATCCAGCCAGCGGCGCAGATCGGCCAGCGGCAGATTGGCGAGATGACCGTCCAGACTGACGGACCAGAGGCTGGCGAAGGCCGGGTTCAGATAGCAGATCCGTTCGTCCTGATCGACAAAAACCAGTCCCAGGCGCATCGCCGAAAGCAGCGCGTCGAGTCGCGAACGCTCCGCATCGACCGTTTCGAGCAGTGCCCTTTGCCGCGCTTCGGCTTCCTGCAGATCCCTGACCCGGCGGTCGAGTGTTTTTGCCATGCCATTGAAGGCACTGATGACCTGGCCGATGTCGTCGTTGCTGCTAGCCGGCATTGGTTTGAAACCCTGCCCATCAGCCAGATCGTGGCTGGCCTTGACCAGCCGGCCAAGGCGGCGCGTCAGCCACAAGGCAATGCCGCCAAGGACGACCGACGAGGTCAGGATGCCGACCAGGGCGAGCGCGATATTTTGGAACAGGATTTCCTGTCTTGCCTCTTCGAGAAAGCGCAGATCGATACCGACCTGAAGCTCGCCGTAGGGGCGTTTTTCGACGCTCACCGGAACGCGGAAATCACGCACCCCGGCCGGCTTTATGTCATGTTCGGCATTGGCAGCGGCAATACGCTGGCCGCGTTCATCGAACATGATCAGGTAGACCATGCCCTGCATTTGCTGGGCGCTGGTCAGCGTTTCGCTGACTGCGGCATAGTCGCGCTGGACCATGGCCGCGCCCAGCGCGGCTTGCAGCAACAAGCTGATTTCAGCACGGCGCAGTTCAAACTGGCGGACCAGATGCGCCTCGATCAGGCGCTGGCTGTTCCAGACGATGGCCGAAATCATCACGATCTCGACGATGATGGTCAGCGTAATCAGGCGGGTGCGCAGCGAACGGGGGAGTTTCATCAAGGCCATCAGCGGATGGTGTTGCCCAACAGGCGACGGGTTTCCGGCATCATCTTGTCGAGAAGCACATAATCCTCGGCAGTCGGTTCGCGGAATCCGCCGTGCTTGGTTTTTTCAAAAAATAGCTGGCCTTCGGGGGTTTTTTCGAAAGCCAGCAGTGCCGCTTTGACCGCCAGCTGTCTGGCAGGCGGAACCCGGTTGTGAGCAATGTAGAACTGCCCGGGAATGCTGGCAATGTCGCGCCAGAGCAGGGCATCGCGTTGCAGTTCGGGGGCGGCCAGAACCAGGGTCGAATAAGACACCAGCGCGGCCCGGGCCTTGCCTGAAATGGCGTTATGCAGCGCGCTCGAGTGACTGACCGTTTCGATGAAGTGATAGTCGCTGCCCTCAGTCAGTCCATTCTCCCCGAGCGTGATGGCCCCGGCGATGACCAGCAGTGCGCTGCGGTCGACGATAGCGATGTTCTGGCCACGCAGGTCGTTGAAGCTGGCCAGCGGTTGGGCGCGACTGCTGACCAGAACACCTCGGATTGGTGACTTGTGGAGCAGTAACGGCGTATAGCCATAACTCTTGATGGCCAGGCGGGCGTAGTGCGGAGCGAGGAGCACAATGTCGTATTCACCATCCAGCACGCGCCTGACGAAGGTGTCAAAGTCCGGTGCGGTCAGTAACTGTACCGGCTGCTTCAAAGCATCTTCAAGGGCTGCTGCAATCGGCTGATAATTGGCCAGCAGTGTGCGCGTACTCAGATAGGGCATCAGGCCGACCGTCAACGGCCGCCTCTCGGCCAATTTTTCATCGGCCAGAGACAAGCTTGAAGCGCACAGCAGCAAGCTGAACGCCAGCACGATCATTGTTTTTATCAAGCGCATCCGAATCCCCCTCAAATCCAGTGGCACTGCCTGATTATTGTCACCGTCTAACGCAATAATTACGAGCGTTTTTCGCGGCATGCTCCCGTCAGCGTTTGGGATTTTCAATCGCCAAAAGGAAATTGGCCAAGATCGAATATACAGACTACGATGAATGGGCAAATTGAGTCGTTCCCATGCAATCTATTCAGGAGAGAAACTCATGGGTAGCAAAGACAAAAAGAAAGAATCAAAGGGTAAAAAACCGCAACCCAAACCAGCGATCGGCTAGGCTGAAAACGCCAACTATTCTGGTCAGGGTTTTGCTTGGCGAGTCTTGTACCATGCCAGCGCCAAATTGCTTATATGCTGGAAGTGCTGGCTTGGTTCCGTTTAATCTACCGAGGTGAGATATGTCTAATGTGACCGATCTAGGTAACAGCCAAAAAATTGTTGCCGACATGAAAGCGGTTGTTTCTGACGCTGAAGAGATTTTTCGCGAGACGGCCGGCGTCGCTGGCGACAAGATGCTCGATGTACGTCAGCGAATCAGCGACCGTTTGGGTGCTGCCAAGGTGCGAGTTGCGGATGCTGAGGCAGCCATTTTGGCAAAAACCAAGGCGGCGGCCTGTGCCACGGATACCTGTGTTCGAGACAAGCCTTGGCAATTTGTCGGCATTGCGGCTGGCGTTGGTTTGCTGCTCGGCATCCTTATGGCGCGTCGATAGGTAACTGCCGGGGAGGGGAAGGCTCAAAACCCCTTCTCAATCAGCCGGTGGCAATGCCTCCAGCGCCTCGTGTACTTCCAGCCAGCGCATCTCGGCCTCATCGATTTGCTCGCCAAGTAGCCCGGCCTGCTTATGCATTTCCTCGCTCTTGATGCGGTCGACCGTGGTATAGAAGTTTGGATCGGCAAATTGCGTATCGAGAGCGGCCTTTTCCTCATTCCACTTGGCCAGCTTCCGTTCAAGTTGCTCGATCTCTTTGACCAAAGGTCGGCGTTGGGCCAGCAAAGCTTGGCGGTTCGCTTTGGCATCCGCACGTTGGGCTAGGCGCTCGGTTTTTTCGGCTGCCGCATTCGGCTCCGGCGCCTTCTCGGCATTGCGCTGGGCGGCGAGCCATGCTGCGTAGTCGTCGAGGTCGCCATCGAATTCAGTGACCTTGCCATCGGCGACGAGCAGCAGTTCGTCGGCGCAGGTACGCAGCAGATGGCGGTCGTGCGAGACGAAGACAACGCCACCTTCAAAATCCTGCAAAGCGAAGGTCAGCGCTTCGCGCATTTCGAGGTCGAGGTGGTTGGTCGGCTCGTCGAGCAGTAGCAGGTTGGGTTTGGTGCGAATCATCAGCGCCAGCGCCAGGCGGGATTTCTCGCCGCCGGAGAAGGGTTCGATGGCGCGGGTGGCCATGTCGCCGCGGAAATCGAAGCCGCCGATGTAGTCGCGCAATTCCTGCTCGGTTGCCGTCGGGTCGAGGCGAACCAGATGTTGCAGCGGCGATTCGTCCGGGCGCAACTGTTCGAGCTGGTGCTGGGCGAAGTAGCCGATATTCAGTGCTTTGGCTTCCTTGCGTTCGCCGCCTTGCTGAGGGATGGCATTGGCCAACAGCTTGATCAGCGTCGATTTGCCGGCGCCGTTGCGGCCAAGCAGGCCGATCCGGCATCCGGGGCGCAGCGTCAGGGTGACGTTATCGATGATCCTGTGATCGGCGTAGCCGGCCGAGGCCTTTTCGATGGTCAGCAGCGGGTCGGGCAACGCGGT
>JAGTRV010000364.1 GCA_018262245.1 Pseudomonadota bacterium
TCAGTTGCATCGCTTTCCTGCGTAAACTTTCCTTGAATCACGAAACCTTCCTGCTGCAAGGCGATTAAGGCGAGGTCAATCGTGGCGATATCCATCATCAATGGTGCCGCCAGTTGCGCAGCTGTGACCGGGCCCAAACCTTCCAGGCGGCTGCGGATGATTTCCCTGACAGCGCTCTCATGATTGCTTGCTTCATTTGCGGCAACCGGTTCAATATAAGGATGAATGGGGGCCTGCGGAAACAGCAGTTGCATAACCTCCAGGCGTTCGGCCGCAATCCATAGGCGCGTGTCATTGGCAAGAGTCATGACGGTTGCGCGTGCGATCTGTTGCAGACTTTCCAACAGCGCGGGCCAACCGTGAGCAAGATTGTCATGCAAATTCGACAATGGGCCGCGTTCGCCTTCCGCTTCGGTAAGAAAGCCCATAACCAACAGGGCATCGTGAAGTTCATCCGGGGTATGCGCTTCCGGCCAAGCTTCGATGCGCACCCTTTCGATAGCCTCAGGGTTCAAGCGGCCGATGTCAGCAGCGCTTTGCGGGTCCATAAAGCGCCGTTGTTGGACCGCCAGAGTTCTGCGTTCCTCAGCCGGAGCATCATCCAAAAAGGCATAAGGGCGTGCGTTAAGTATTTCCAGTGCCAGCGGGGAAGGGCTGGCTAAGTCCCGGGCTATTATGGTGATCGTTCCCTGTTCGATACCGGTCAACAGTCGTTTCAGACCATCAATGTCCATCAACTCATGCAAGCAGTCAGATAAGGTCTGATTAACCAGCGGGTGATCGGGAATCTCCCGGTCTCCGGCGATATTTTCCTGACAGGCGAGCTGATCCGGGAAAATCATGACAGGCGAGCTGATCCGGGAAAATCACGGCGATAAGATCTTCGGCGTCGTTACGCTGAAAATAGGCTGGGACTTTCTTGCCTGCGCGGTTGCGCGGCACGGCCAGCGCGGTGTTGGCAACCCAGCGCCAGCGCGTCGGAAACATTGGCGCAGCTAACAGCGCCTGAATCAGAACGTCTTTAACTGTAGCCGCTTTGAGGTACTGTACGGGTTCTTCCAGTGGAAAACTGTGGGTTGGACCGAGTGACAACACAATGGTGTCTTCGCTGGCAGCAGCCTGTAGTTCAAAGTTGAAGCGGCGGCAGAAGCGTTTTCGCAGGGCGAGCCCCCAGGCCCGGTTAATTCGGGAACCGAAAGCAGAATGAATGACGAAATGCATATCGCCGGTTTCATCGAAGAAGCGCTCGAAAACGATGTGCTGCTGAGTAGGTAAGACGGTTAAGGCCGCCTTGGCCGCGGCCAGATATTGCACCAATTGTTCCGCTGCAGCATGGACAAGCTGTATTTCATCTTTGAGATAGTGATAGGCTGCATCTTGTCCCTTTTCGAGTCTGGCATCCAAAGTTGTGCGTAAGTTCGATACGGCAAGCGAGAGTTCATCGCTACGGCCGGGCGCTTCCCCAAACCAGAACGGGATATTGGGCGGCTGTCCGTGGGCATCTTCAACATACACTCGGCCCTGTTCGATCTTGAGCATTCTATACGAGCTATTGCCCAGTTGAAATATATCGCCCGGCAGACTTTCAAAAGCGAAGTCTTCATTCAAGGTGCCGACAAATATGCCTTCCGGCTGCAAAATGACATCGTAATCGAATTGATCAGGAATAGCCCCGCCATTAATGAGCGCAGTCAGTCGCGCACCCTTGCGTGGTCGCAGCATGCCGTGAACCGCATCCCGGTGCAGATAAGCGCCGCGTCTGCCGCGCCGCGTGTGAAATCCGTCACTGAGCATTTTAACGACGGCCATAAACTGCTCGTGCGTCAGTTCCCGGTAAGGCCAGCCTATAGAAAAGGCCTGATAAAGATCATTTTCGTGCCACTCGCGGCAGGCAATTTCGGCCACGATTTGTTGCGCCAGAACGTCCAGGGGATGCTCAGGAATCGAAATGTGGTCCAATAAATCCTGTTGAATTGCTGCGAGCATGGCCGTACATTCCACCAGATCATCACGCGACAACGGAAACAGGCGTCCTTTTGGCGTAGCGCCAAGCTGGTGACCGGAGCGCCCGACCCGTTGCAGAAAAGTTGATATGGCATGCGGCGAACCGAGCTGGCAAACCAGATCCACGTCGCCGATATCGATACCGAGCTCAAGTGAAGCCGTTGCCACCAGGGCTTTGAGTGTGCCTTGTTTTAAACGCTGTTCAGCTGCCAGTCGGTGTTCCTTGGCCAGACTGCCATGATGGGCGGTGACATATTCTTCGCCCAAGCGTTCGGCCAGCGCCGCAGCCGCTCGTTCGGCCAAACGACGGGTATTCACAAAAATCAGGGTCGTGCGGTGTTGCTCGATCAACTGTTCAAGACGATTATAGATTTCGCCCCAGACTTCTGTTGCCATGACCGCTTCAAGCGGTGAGCCGGTGACTTCTATTTCCAGATCACGCTGCCGTTTATGACCGGTATCGATAATTGTGCAATGCGTTGATTGATTGCCGTTCAGAAACTGCGCCATCAGTTCGACTGGTTTTTGGGTGGCTGATAAGCCGATGCGCACAGGTGGCGTTGCTGTCAGTTGTGCCAGGCGTTCCAGAGAGAGCGAAAGATGCGCTCCACGCTTGTTGCCTGCCAGTGCATGAATTTCATCGACGATAACGCTGCGCACAGAGCCCAACATTTCGCGTCCTGAAGTCGAGGTAAGCAATATGTAAAGCGATTCCGGGGTAGTGACCAGAATATGTGGTGGATGGCGCTTCATTGCCGTGCGTTCTGCCGCTGACGTATCGCCGGTACGGGTTTGGGCGCGGATCGCGACATCGGGCAGACCGCATTCCAGCAATGCAAAGCGAATACCGTCCAGTGGCAGTTCCAGGTTTTTATGAATATCGTTAGATAGCGCCTTGAGGGGCGATACATAGAGAATTCGGGTTTCATCCGGTAATGGTGATTCCAGTCCCTGTTGTACCAGTTGGTCAATAGCCGCAAGAAATGCCGCCAGGGTTTTACCCGAGCCGGTTGGGGCTGCGATCAGTGTCGATTCGCCTGCACGAATTGCCGGCCAAGCCTGGCGTTGAACGTCCGGGGGTGCGTCAAAATTTGCGTTGAACCACTGGACGACGACGGGATGAAACGGTGTTAAGGGCATGGGTGGGTAAGTCAGCTTGGGAATATGGGGTCCAGTATGCTACATTCGAATGAGACCAGAGCTTTAATTCAATGATCTTAAAGCTCTGTCAGGCCGTCACTATTTATATTTGGTTCAGATGCAGGGGGAATTAATTCGCCCCTACTATAGCTATTACACAATACAAAA
>JAGTRV010000165.1 GCA_018262245.1 Pseudomonadota bacterium
CAAGACGAACGGATACCCTTGCTCGAACGACTGCGCTTCCTGTGCATCGTTTCCAGCAATCTGGATGAGTTCTTCGAGATTCGCATGGCCGGGCTGAAGGAACAGGTCAAGGCACACGCCACGGTGGTCACGACCGACGGCAAGACCGCGCAGGAGGCCTACCGCCTGGTCTCGGCCGAGACGCATGCAATGGTCGCCGAGCAGTACCAGCACCTGAACGATGTCATTCTGCCGGCACTGGCGGAACAGAGTATCCGCTTCCTGCGCCGCACGACCTGGAACGAAGCGCAGCGCGAGTGGATTCGCAATTACTTCATCCGCGAGATGGTTCCGGTGTTGACCCCCATCGGTCTCGACCCCTCGCACCCCTTCCCGCGTGTGCTCAACAAGAGCCTGAATTTCGCCATCGAACTGGAAGGCAAGGATGCCTTCGGCCGCAGCTCCAACGCCGCCATTGTCCAGGCCCCGCGCGTGCTACCGCGCGTCATCCGCCTGCCGGAAGAACTGGCCGGCTGTGAATACGGCTTCGTGTTCCTGTCTTCCATCCTGCACGAATTCGTCGGCGAATTGTTCACCGGCATGACCGTACTCGGGTGCTACCAGTTCCGCGCCACGCGCAACTCCGACCTGTTTGTCGACGAGGAAGAAGTCACCAACCTGCGCACCAAGCTGCAGGGCGAATTGCCACAGCGCCACTTCGGCAATGCCGTCCGCCTCGAAGTCGCCAATAATTGCTCGGAGGCAATGACCGAATTCCTGCTTGCCCAGTTCGATCTGAAGCCAACCGACCTTTACCGCGTCAATGGCCCGGTGAACCTGGTTCGTCTGATGCAGGTGCCGGACTGGGTCGACCGTCCGGACATGAAATTCCGTCCCTTCACACCCGGCACCCCGAAAGGACTGGCCAAGGGGGCCAACATCTTCGAGAGCATTCGCAAGAACGATATCCTGCTGCATCATCCCTACCAGTCCTTCGCACCGGTCATCGAGTTTCTCAACCAGGCAGCGACCGACCCGAGCGTGGTCGCGATCAAGATGACCGTCTACCGTACCGGCACCGATTCGGTCTTGATGGAATCGCTGATTCGCGCCGCCCAGAACGGCAAGGAAGTCACCGTCGTCGTCGAATTGATGGCCCGTTTCGACGAGGAAGCCAACATCAGCTGGGCAACCAAGCTGGAACAGGTTGGCGCCCATGTCGTCTATGGCGTCGTCGGCTACAAGACACACGCCAAGGCCTTGCTGATCGTACGCCGGGAGGAAGGCGGCCTGAAGCGCTACGCCCACCTCGGCACCGGCAACTACCACCCGCGTACGGCCCGTCTCTACACCGACTTTGGCCTGATGACGGCCAACGAGGAAGTCACGCACGACGTTGCCGAAGTGTTCAAGCAACTGACCGGTCTGGGCAAGGCACGGACCCTGAAGCACCTGTGGCAGGCACCATTTACCTTGCAGCAGAACGTCGTCGCCGGCATCCAGGCCGAGGCGGAGATTGCCCGCAAGGGCGGCAAGGCGCGCATCGTCGCCAAGATGAATTCGCTGCTCGAGTCCGAAGTGATCGATGCACTGTACAAGGCCTCGCAGGCCGGCGTCGAGATCGACCTGATCGTGCGCGGTGTCTGCGCGCTGCGGCCCGGCGTCCCCGGCCTTTCCGACAAGATTCGCGTCCGCTCGATCATTGGCCGCTTCCTCGAACACCATCGCATTTTCTACTTCCTGGCCGGCGGCAAGGAAAACGTCTATCTGTCGAGCGCCGACTGGATGGACCGCAATTTCTTCAAGCGCATCGAACTGGCCTTCCCCATCCTCGACCCCAAGCTGAAGAAGCGGGTCATTAACGAAGGGCTGAAGTTCTACCTGGCCGATAACCAGCAGGGTTGGGAAATGAACGGTCAGGGCGTCTACCAGCGTCGCCGCTCGACCCGCAGCACGCCGCACAATGCGCAAGGCGAACTGATGGTCAACGTAGGGAACAGCTAAAGCGATACCAATATCCTGAAAATTCAATTCTGGTTGAAGAACGTTCCACCGCTGGCCTCATGTTCCGGTTATAGTTTTAGGAATATTTGGACTTCTTGGCAAAACCAGCAAACCAGAATAGATGAACCCCCTACGGATACTCTTGGCCGACGACAGCGTGGCCATAGGCACATTTATCGGAGAGCAGCTTCGGAGCAACGGGCACATCGTCACTTTCGTGCAAAGCGGCGAAGAGACGATTGCCGCCTGTCGGGAATCGTTGCCCGAACTGATTCTGATGGACATCGAAATGCCCGGCATGGGCGGCCTTGAAGCCATCAAGCAGATCCGGAAAATTCCGGCACCGTTCCGGGTGCCGATCATCACCGTCACCAGCCACACCGATGAAGCCAACCTGCTGAGCAGTTTCATGGCCGGCGCTGACGACTACATCATCAAGCCGATCCAGCCCCTGCTCCTCGATATCCGCATCCAGGCCATGATGCGGGTCGTCGCGGAGCAGCGCTCAGCGGCTGCGATGATCGACAACATGCTCGAAGGCGTCATCCGGATCGATCGGGTCGGCCGAATTTCGGCCTTCAACAAGGCTGCCGAGAAGATCTTTGGTTACACGGCAAGCGAGGTGCTGGGCAACAATGTGAAGATGCTGATGCCTTCGCCGTATCGGGAAGAGCACGACGACTATCTGGGCAACTACGCGGCGACCGGTGAACGCAAGATTATCGGCACTGGCCGCGAGGTTAGCGGACTGCGCAAGAATGGCGAGATCTTCCCGATGCAGTTGGGCGTTACCGACGTCGAGACCCCGGACGACCGTTTTTTTGTCGGATTGATCCGCGACCTGAGTAGTGAAAAAATGCTGCGCAAGCGGCTTGCCGAAAGCCGAAACTTCCTGGCCGACGTCATCGAGCACAGCCCTTCGGCGACTTACGTCAAGAGTCGCGAAGGACGCTACCTGCTGGTTAACCGCAAGCATGAGGAAGTCACCGGTCTGTCCCGCGCCCAGGTGCTGGGCAAGACGGACGCCGAGATATTCCCGGCAGCCGCTGCAGAGGCCTACCGGCGCGTCGACCTCGACGTCATGGCTAGCGGACACACGGTCGAGGCTGAAGAAAAATTACACGAGGGGCAAGGAGAGGCCTTCTTCCTGTCAGTCAAGTTCCCGACGCGGAACAGTTCAAACGAAATTACCGGCATTTGCGGCATATCCACCGACATTACGCCGATCAAGAACTACCAGAAGGAACTCGAGCGTCTGTCGCAATTTGATGAACTGACCAATCTGTTCAATCGACGCCACTTTTTCAGCCTTGCCAAGCATGAACTGAACCGCAGTTCGCGTTATCGAAGCAAGCTGTCCGTCATGATGCTGGACATCGATCACTTCAAGCGGATCAACGATGGCCACGGCCATAAAACCGGGGATCTGGTGCTCGCCAATATCGGCAAACAGATCGGGGACACCTTGCGCGACAGCGATATTGCGGGACGCATGGGCGGCGAGGAATTTGCCATCCTGCTTCCGGAAACCGATCTCGAACAAGCCAGCATCATGGCTGAACGCCTGAGAAAACTGGTCGCAGAAACAGCGTACGACATTGGTGATGGCAGCTCATTGACCTGTACATTATCGATCGGCGTCGCCACCACGACAGACCAGCAGATCGACCTCGAGAACCTGCTACATCAGGCCGACACCGCGCTCTACGCGGCCAAGAACTCGGGCCGCAACAAGGTCAGTTTCGCCGACCGGAATCATCTGGCGTAAAGAACAGCCCGACACCCAGCACAATCAGCACCAGCGGCCACCACTTCCGGATCAGCGCCACCAGATCGAGTTCGAATAAGTCGAGATTGACGCCCAGAGCCAGGGCGCCAATCACGATCAGCGCTATCGATACGAAATTGCCTTTCATTTCATCTCCCTAAAAGGACCGATGTTCAGGCACGCCGCACGCCGACGACACCTTCGACGTCGTGGACCAGCGTCAGCGTGCGCTGCAATTGCTGCAGATTGGTAATTTCGACGGTAAAGCTCATGTGCGCCTTGCCCTGCTTGGACTGGGTGTTGACGCCGACGACATTGAGCCTCTCCCGGGTGAATATCTCGGAAATGTCGCGCAGCAAACCCTGGCGGTCATGTGCATCGACAATGATGTCGCAGGCGAAAACACCGGTGGTCTGCAGCCCCCAGTCCGTCTCGATGACCCGCTCGGGATGCAGGGCGGCCAGATTGGCGAAATTGGGGCAATCCATGCGATGGATCGAAATCCCCTTGCCGCGGGTAATGAACCCCTGGATCTCGTCCGGCGGTGCCGGCTTGCAGCAACGGGCCAACTGGGTCAGCAACTTGTCGACTCCGACGATCAGGATGCCCTGATTGCCGGCGACCGGCTTGCTCGGTTTGGCGATCACCTCATCGGGCAACTGCGTTTCGGCCAGCAGGTCGCCGCCCTTGGCCACGGCCTGGAATTGCCGCTGGTTCAGGTCGCCGCGTGCGGCGGCAATATACAGGTCATCGGCCTTGGCAAAGCCCAGCTTGTGGGACAGTTCCTCGATGTTCGCCCCGGTCTGCCCGGCCCGCTGCAATTCCTTGCCGATCAGGCCACGTCCTTCGGACAGGGTTTCTTCCAGCGCCAGGTTGGAGAACCAGCCACGCACCTTGACCCGGGCGCTCTTGGTGTGGATGTAGCCGAGGCCGGGATTCAGCCAGTCGCGTGACGGCCCGCCCACCTTGGCGGTGACGATCTCGACTTCCTGCCCGGTTTCCAGCGAGGTATTGAGTGGCACCAGTTGGCCGCCGACCTTGGCGCCCCGGCAACGATGGCCAAGATCGGTATGGACGCGATAGGCGAAATCGACCGGTGTCGAACCGGCCGGCAAATCGACGACCTTGCCCTGCGGCGTGATGACGTAAATCGTTTCGTCGAGCGCCGCCTGCTTGTAATGCTTGACCCAGTCCGAGCTGTCGGCGACTTCGTCCTTCCAGGTCAGCAGTTGGCGCAGCCAGGCGATCTTCTCGTCGTAGTCATCCTCGGTCGTCCGCTTGCTGCCTTCCTTGTAGCGCCAGTGCGCGGCAACGCCGAGTTCGGCATGCTTGTGCATCTCGGCGGTACGAATCTGGATTTCCAGACTGCGGCCATCTGGGCAGCGTACCGCCGTATGCAGCGAACGGTAGTAGTTGCCTTTGGGGTTCGAGATGTAATCGTCGAACTCCCTGGGAATCGGCAGCCACAGGTTGTGCACGATGCCCAAGGCGGTGTAGCAGTCCTTCAGGTCATCGACGATGATGCGCAGGGCGCGAACGTCATAGACCTCGGAAAACTCGACATCCTTCTTCCGCATCTTGTTCCAGATGCTGTAGATATGCTTCGGACGGCCATAGACTTCAGCCCCCTTGACGCCGGCAGCTTCGAGTTCGCCACGGACTCGCGCCACCGCATCGACGATGAACCTCTCGCGCTCGCTGCGCTTCTCGTCCAGCATCTTGGCAATTTTCTTGTAGGTATCCGGATGGATGAAGCGGAAGGACAAGTCCTCCAGTTCCCACTTCAGTTCCCAGACCCCGAGCCGGTTGGCCAGCGGCGAATACAGTTCCAGCGTTTCGCGCGCCACCTGCACCCGCAGTTCATCCGGATGTGCCGCATAGAAGCGCAAGGTCTGCGTCCGGCTGGCCAGACGCAGCAGCACGACACGGATGTCCTCGACCATGGCGAGCAGCATCTTGCGCAACACTTCGACCTGCGCCTTCATCTCCGCCGGATTGATCTCGCCGGCCTCGATGTTGATGGCAACGAAACCCTTGGTAATTGGCCGCAACCTGTTGAGTCGGGAAATGCCATGCACCAGATGGGCAGCCGGCTTGCCGAAACGCGATTCGATGCTGACAATGCCATGCTCGTCATGGGACGGAATGGCGAAGAGCACGGCGGCAATGCGCGACTCGACATCGAGCTTGAGTCCGGCAATGATGACCGCCATGCCCAGCGCGTGCGACCAGATGCGTTCACCGCTACCCAGCGTCCGGTCGCCATAGACTTCCCAGGCGTATTCAACGGCCTTTTTCAGGCGCTCGGCATCAGCAGGAGGAACCCCGTCAGTCAAGGTGACGAGGAACTGTTCGAAGTCGCTCGTGGCGGCGACGGAATGGACAACGGAAACCATAGTCGCAATTATAAGTCTGATCGTTCTCTGCCCGATCCCGACGACATCAATTTCAGGCCCCCGGGTCTACCCCAACAGCGCCATGAGCGGCTTCAGGCATAATCCCCGACCATGAAAAATCTGTTCGCCAACCCCTATCTGTTGCTGACCCTGACCGTCCTTTCCTGGTCCGGCAACATGGTCATCGGCCGCGGTGTGCGCGGCGACATTCCACCGCTCACCTTTGCCTTCTGGCGCTGGGTCATCGCTTTCCTGCTCATCCTGCCACTGGCCCTGCCGCACCTGAAAACGCAGTGGCCGCTCTTGAAGAAAGGCTGGAAACCCTTGCTGGTGCTCGGCCTGCTCGGTGTCGGCGGCTACAACACCTTTGCCTATCTGGCCCTGCAGGACACCACGGCGACCAATGCCGCGCTGCTCAATTCCTTCATCCCGATCGCCACCATCGCCATCTCCTGGGCCTTTCTCGGCAAGCACCTGCGCCGGATCGAGGGTATCGGCGTCGTCGTCTCGCTGTGTGGTGCGATGACCATCATCTCGCGTGGCGATATTGCCGTATTGGCCCACCTCAACCTCAACGTCGGCGACGTCTGGATGCTGGTCGCCGTGCTCGACTGGGCAATCTATACGGTCGCCCTCGCCTGGCGCCCGGCGGGGGTGCACCCGATGCTGATGCTCGGCGCCACGACCGTCATCGGCCTCAGCGCGCTGGCCCCGGCCTATGCCTGGGAAATGGCCCAGGGGCGGGTGATGAACATCCATTTCGGCTCGCTCTCGGCACTGGCTTACGTCGGCATTTTCCCCAGTTTCCTCGGCTACATTTTCTACAACAAGGGCGTGGCCGAAGTCGGCCCGAACAAGGCCAGCCTGTTCATCCATCTGATGCCGGTCTTTGGCACCCTGCTCTCCTTCCTGTTCCTCGGCGAAATACCGTTCTGGTACCACTACCTTGGCATCGGGCTGATCTTTACCGGCATCTGGCTGACCACAAAGAGATGAGAGAGCTGCTCGACCGCCTGCGCGGCAAGAAGCAAACGCTGATCCCCGACACCCTGTGGGCGATCACCGTCACTGCCCTGCCTTTTCTCGACATTCTGGCAAGCGACGAGCAGAAACAGCTGAAAACGCTGGCCGAGGCCTTTCTCGCCGAAAAGG
>JAGTRV010000166.1 GCA_018262245.1 Pseudomonadota bacterium
GATCGAGTACTAATAACTAAAGCAGAGTGGAGTCATTATGAGCATTATTGAAGTCCAAGTTCCCCAGCTTTCCGAGTCCGTTGCCGAAGGCACGCTGGCTTCCTGGAAAAAGAAAATTGGTGAAGCCGTTGCTCGCGACGAGATCCTGATCGACATCGAAACCGACAAGGTCGTTCTTGAAGTTCCGTCGCCGGCTGCTGGTGTTCTGGTTGAAATCATCAAGGCTGACGGCGAAACCGTTGTCTCCGGTGAGCTGATCGCCCGTATCGATACCGAAGCCAAGGCTGGTGTTGCTGCTCCGGCCGCTGAAGCACCGAAGGCTGCGGCCGTTGCTGCTCCGGCCCCGGCTGCTGCCGCACCGGCTGGTACGGCTAGCCCGTCCGCTCGCAAGATCCTTGACGAGAAGGGGGTTGCTGCTGCTGATGTCGCCGGTTCCGGCCGTGGTGGTCGTGTGACCAAGGAAGATGCAGTCGCTGCTGCACCGAAGTCTGGCCCGGTCGCTGCGCCGGCTGCAGCCAAGGTTTCTCTGCCGACCCCGCCGGTCACGGTCGCTCTGGGCGATCGTACCGAACAGCGCGATGGCGCTGCGCAAGCAGTACGGTGAGAAGTTCGAGAAGACCCACGGCGTTCGCCTGGGCTTCATGGGCTTCTTCGTCAAGGCTGCTTGTGCTGCCCTGCAGAAGTTCCCGGTCCTGAACGCCTCGGTTGATGGCAACGACATCGTCTATCACGGTTACATCGATATCGGTATCGCTGTCGGTTCGCCGCGCGGCCTGGTTGTGCCGATCATCCGCAATGCGGATCAGATGAGCATCGCCGAAATCGAGAAGAAGATTGCCGAATTTGGCGCCAAGGCCAAGGATGGCAAGCTGACCATCGAAGAACTGACCGGTGGTACCTTCTCCATTTCCAACGGCGGCATCTTCGGTTCCATGATGTCGACCCCGATCATCAACCCGCCGCAGTCGGCCATTCTGGGCATTCACGCCACGAAGGACCGCGCCATGGTTGAGAATGGTCAAGTCGTTGTGCGTCCGATGAACTATCTGGCCATGTCCTACGACCACCGCATCATCGATGGCCGCGAAGCCGTCCTTGGTCTGGTGACCATGAAGGAAGCGCTGGAAGATCCGTCGCGCCTGCTGCTCGGCGTCTAATCGACGTTTGCCGGCGCCAGCGTCCCGTTTTGGGCGCTGGCGCTTTTGCACATCTGAATTCTGAAAGGTTGTCACATGTCCAAGCAATTTGACGTGCTCGTTATCGGCGGTGGCCCCGGCGGCTACATCGCTGCCATTCGCGCTTCGCAGCTCGGTTTTTCGGCCGCTTGCGCGGAATCCAATCCTTATGCTGATCCGAAGGGCGAGCCGCGTCTTGGCGGTACCTGCCTGAACGTTGGCTGTATCCCGTCCAAGGCGCTACTGCATACCTCGCACCTGTTCGAGGAAGCCAATCACAGCTTCGAGGCCCAGGGCATCAAGGTTGGCAAGGCCACCATTGACGTGCCGGTCATGAAGGCACGCAAGGATGGCGTGGTCAATCAGCTGACTTCCGGCATCAAGATGTTGCTGAAGAAGAACAAGGTTACCTTCCTGGCCGGCCACGGTTCCTTCATTGGCAAAGAAGGCGATTTCTGGAAGGTCAAGGTTGGTGCCGAGGAAGTGCTGGCCAAGCAGGTCATCGTCGCCACCGGCTCCAAGGCCCGTCACCTGCCGAACCTGCCGGTCGATCAGAAGATCGTCATGGACAACGAAGGCGCGCTCAACCAGGAGTCCGTGCCGAAGAAGCTGGCCATCATCGGTGCCGGTGTCATCGGTCTGGAAATGGGTTCGGTCTGGCGTCGCGTCGGTTCCGAAGTCACCGTGCTTGAAGCCATGCCGGATTTCCTGGCCGCTGCCGATGTGGACGTGGCCAAGGAAGCGCTCAAGCTGTTCAGCAAGCAGGGCCTGAACATCCAGATGGGTGTCAAGATCGGTGAGATCAAGGCGACCAAGAAATCGGTTTCCATCGCTTATACCGACAAGGACGGCAAGGATCAGAAGCTGGACGCAGACCGCCTGATCGTTTCCATCGGCCGTGTTCCGAATACCGATGGTCTGAACGGTGAAGCCGTTGGCCTGAAGCTGGATGCCCGTGGCTTTGTTGAAGTCGATGGCCACTGCAAGACCAATCTGCCGGGTATTTGGGCGATCGGTGACGTGGTTCGTGGTCCGATGCTGGCGCACAAGGCGCATGAAGAAGGCGTCATGGTTGCCGAGTTGATGGCTGGCCAGGCCGGTCATTGCAACTTCGACACCATTCCCTGGGTCATCTACACCTCGCCGGAAATTGCCTGGGTCGGCAAGACCGAACAGCAACTCAAGGCTGAAGGCGTCGAGTACAAGGCAGGCAAGGTGCCGTTCCTGGCCAATGGCCGCGCGCTGGGCATGGGCGATCCGTCCGGCTTCGTCAAGATGCTGGCCTGCAAGAAGACCGATCGCATTCTCGGCGTGCACATCATTGGTGCCAATGCGTCCGAAATCATTGCCGAAGCCGTTGTCGCCATGGAGTTTGGTGGCGCTTCCGAAGATCTGGCCCGCATCTGTCACGCTCACCCGACCCTGTCGGAGACCGTGCATGAAGCAGCGCTGGCCTGCGACAAGCGTACGCTGAACTTCTAAGCAGCAAGTTTGCTGCTCAAAAGGCGGGTTGCGGAAACGCACCCGCCTTTGTTTTTTGGCAAAATATCTTTCTCCCCAAACTAGATTCACCAAGATGCCGCATAAAAAACTGAATGTCGCCGCGCAGGGCATGCTCGACGCCTATAAAGCCTTGCTTGATGCCCGCGGCTATATGGCCGATGCCGCGCAGATGACGGCAGCAAATGCCTTGCAACACCTCTACGGGAATCTGCTCGCGTTCAAGGTTAACCGCAGCAGTACGTTCAAGCGCCTGCTCTCGCCGCCGACGCCACCGAAAGGCGTGTATTTCTGGGGGGGGGTGGGGCGAGGCAAGAGCTTTTTGATGGACTGCTTTTACGACTCTGTCCCTTATCGGCGCAAGCGGCGCATCCACTTCCATGCCTTCATGCAGCAGATTCACCACGATCTGGAAAAGTACAAGGGCGAACCTGATCCCATGCTGAGGCTGGCCGAGGCCATTGCCAAGGAAGTTCGGCTATTGTGTTTCGACGAATTCCACGTTTCCGATATTGCCGATGCGATGATTCTTGGTCGCTTGATGGATGGTTTGCTTGCCCAGGGCGTCATTTTGGTCATGACCTCCAACTATCCGCCGGACATGCTTTATCCGAACGGCCTGCATCGGGAAAGCTTCCTGCCGACCATTGCCCTGTTGAAGAAGCATCTGGATGTTTTCGAGGTTGATGCGGGTGTCGACTATCGCTTGCGGGCTCTGGAGCAGGTCGAGATATATCATTATCCGTCTGATGCCGCCGCCGAAAAGAAGATGTTCGATTATTTCAAGATGGTCGCTGGCGAAGAGGGTAAAAAGGGCGGCCATATCGAGGTGCTTGGGCGCAACATTGAGACGGTCCGGCGCGGCCATGGCGTGATCTGGTTCGACTTCCGAACGTTGTGCGGTGGCCCACGGTCGCAGAATGATTATCTGGAGATCGCTCGTGCCTATCACACGGTACTGCTCTCCCATATTCCCAAAATGACCATGCATCAGGCTTCCGAGGCACGGCGGTTTACTTGGCTGGTGGACGTGTTCTACGATCACCGGGTCAAGTTGATAGCGACTGCTGATTGTGCGGCAGAAGCGCTCTATACTGAGGGCACCCAGGCGAGTGAATTTGCCCGCACAGTCAGCCGTCTGACGGAAATGAATTCCAAGGAATATCTCGCTTTGCCGCATAACGTGGCCTGATAAAAATGACAGAAACGCTCCATCCTGCAGACCTCGCTATCGACCTGAGGCAATTGGTGATGACGATCGCCAATACGGTCGATCTGGTCGGCGTCGATGATGTGCTGCATGGCCGCCGGGTGGGTATGCTGGCTCGTGAGATGGCAATCCGCCTGGGGTGGCCCGAGGCCGATCAGCTTGTTCTCTACGATGCCGGCTTGCTGCATGATTGCGGTGTTTCGTCGACCCGGGTTCATCGACGCCTGGTGGTCGATCTTGAATGGGATGGTGCGGAAGAGCATTGCATTCGTGGTTACGAATTGCTGGCTGATTTTCAGCCGCTGGCCCATCTCGCCGCCATCATCCGCTATCACCACAGCCGCTGGGACTGGCTGGCGCAGCAGTCGCTACCGGGCGATACGGCGCGCTTTGCCAATCTGATCTATCTGGCAGACCGTATCGATGTACTGGCTGCCCCGTTTCATGCGGATCAGACGCTCTTGTCGAACACCGACCAGATTCGAGCCCGTTTGGCCGACGAGCGTGGACACCTGTTTTCTCCAGAACTGCTGGATGCCTTTCTGGCCATCTCCGAAGGCGAGGCTTTCTGGCTGGCGTTGCAGCCGGAGTGGGTACAACAGTATCAGCTCGATATGGAGTCCCATGGCGACTTGCGGATGATCGGCTGGTCGGAGCTCAAGCAGTGTGCCGCCATTTTTTCTCGGATTATCGACGCCAAGTCGCCTTATACCGAGCAGCATTCCCAAGGCGTTTCGCGCCTGTCTCGCCATCTTGCCGAGCGATGCGGGCTGGATCCGATTACTTGCGAGAAAATCGAGGTGGCCGGCTTGCTCCACGATATCGGCAAGTTGCAGATTCCGGATGAAATCATCGAAGGTCATGGTGCCTTGAGCCAGCACGAGTTCGACATCATGAAGAGCCATAGCTACGGCACGCTGCAGGTGTTGAAGCGGCTCCATGCGATCACCGAGATTGCCCGCTGGGCGTCGTTACATCACGAAACACCGGATGGGCATGGCTATCCTTTCCGGCTTGGTGGCTCCGCTTTGCCCATCGAGGCGAGGATCATCAATGTCGCCGATATCTTTCAGGCGCTGGCCCAGGAGCGTCCTTACCGCAAGCCGATGGCGCCTGAGCAGATCATGGCAATTCTTCAAGAGCGCGCCGATTCGGGACGGGCTGATCCAGACATAGTACGGCTGGTCGCCGATGATCTGTCGGCTTGCCACCGCCTTGCCTTATGTCTGGAATGAGTCTTAACGCTGCCAAGGGAGGCTATTTGATGGCGCGGATACTGTTGTTGCTTACCTTTTTATTCAGCACTTCGCTCTGGGCTCAGCAGATGGAAATCATCGAGCTGCGCAGCAAGAGCGTCGAGGAGGTTTTGCCGGCCCTGCTGCCTCTGGTGGAGCCGGGAGGCACGCTGACCGGCATGAACAACCAGCTATTTCTGAAGGCCTCGCCGCGTAACCGGGCTGACATCAAGCGGGCCTTGGCCAGCATTGATACACCGACGCGCCGGTTGATTATCCGTATTTCCCAGAATCGTCAGGCAGAGGATTCCGCGCGGGGTGGCGAGGCAAGCGGGCAGGTCGTGCTTGGCGGGACGCGTCGCGGCAACGTCGAGGCCAGGGTCTGGGATACAAAAAGCGTGCGTGGCGAAAGTGCCTCGCAGATGGTGCAGACCGTCGAAGGCGGTCGCGCCTTCATACAGGTTGGCCGTTCATTGGCTATCCCGATGCGTCAGATGATTGTCGGACCGGGAGGGGCCTTGGTCAATGAAGGCGTGGTCTATCGGGATATTGGCAGTGGTTTCTACGCCACCCCACGCGTCAATGGCCAGCGTGTCACGCTGGAGATTTCCCAACAGGCTGAAAGTTTTGACCCGGCTTATGGACGTGGCGCGGTCAGTTCGCAGCGACTGGCGACGACCGTCTCTGGCACACTAGGCGAGTGGATCGAACTGGGCGGTAGTGGCAAACAGGCTGCGGGCCAGCAAGGCGGTGCCTTTAGCATTGGTACCAGCGATGCCCGCGACAACCGTTCAATCTGGCTAAAAGTTGAGGAAGCAGAATGATTAGAAAACCGCGTCATATCGGGCACAAGATTGCCCTTGTTTGTTCGGGCCTGTGCACACTGATGATGTTGCCGGCAGCTGGCTTTTTTATCTGGTTCTGGCAAACGCGTGGCCTGGGTGATAGCTGGACGCCCAGCCTCGCCGCTGTTGTTGCCTTTTTTGGTTGTTGCGCCGGGGTGTTGTATGCGACCAGCGTTCCCCAGCCCCTTCTGCCGTCCGAGAACGAGCCACTAAAGTCCTGAATGGCTTAATCGACGAGTTCGCTGATCTGTTGCGGCGTGGCGATGCCATTGGCGGGCAGGCCCTGGCTGGCCTGAAAACGTTTCAGTAAATTGACGCTGGTCTGGCCGAAGATGCCATCTGCCTTGATGGCGACGCCACGACCGGACATTCCGAGTTGTAGAAGCCGGACATCGAGGCCCCGGGCCAGTGGTGTCTGCAAGGCGATACTGCGCGTCCCCGGTTGGGGTCCGTCGTAGCAGCCGGGAGGCATGGCACGCAGCGTGGCCAGTGAAATTTCCTCTCCGCGGACCACCAGCGGCAACGCCAGACCCCAATAGCCTTGCTCGATCAGCCGCAGGAAAGCATCCATGCGGTAGGTGGTGCCGCGTAAATCGCTACGTGAATGATTGGCCAGCCATGAACGTCTGGTTTCAACATAGGCCTTGATCCAGGCACGTTCACCCAGCGTGGCGATGGGGCCTGACTTCTGATTGGTCATGTCCCGCAAGGTTTTCCATGAGCCATGCACCCAGCTGTCGTAAACCACGGCGACACCAAGCGCCGACTTGATGCCGAAGTTGTCGGCCGCTTTGGCCGCTGGTTCCCAATAGACCTCATCAAAGAAAAGGTCCTGTGTTTCCCGCATGACCGGGTCGTCGGCGGTAGCGCGCAGGAGGTTATGCAGGTGAAGGTCATCGTCGAGCGAAAGGTCGACCGCTTCGAAGCGCGCTAGCCAGCCGGAAAGCTTGTCGCCAAAGCGGGCACCGTCGTTGCCGCAATAGCGCTGCAGCAGGTCAAGCAGATTCCCTGAGCAGAGCGTGGTTTGCGAGCGGCCGAAGGTGAGGTGGCCGGTGTCTCCGGGAATGACCGTGACGTTGCCGTAATGCCCCAGAACGGCCCCGGTTTCGAACAGGTTGACGATGGATTGGGCGGTTTGTTTCTGGGTTGGAGTCAGCATTTTCCAGCTCCTTCGGGTGGATGGTAGCGAGGGGAAAAACTGCAAGATGTGTGGCTCAGCATAGCACGCTGACATGGCAAGCTTTCGGTTAAAGACGAGCAATAAAAAACCCGGCACGCGGCCGGGTTTTAATTGGGGGCGAAGATGATCAGGCTGCGTTCAGGGCCTGATCGAGGTCGGCGATCAGGTCGTCGACGTGCTCGATACCAACCGACAGGCGGATCATGTCTTCGGAAACGCCGGCCTTGGCCAGTTCTTCCGGCGACAGCTGGCGGTGCGTGGTCGAGGCCGGGTGGCAGGCCAGGGTCTTGCAGTCACCGATGTTGACCAGACGGGTAACCAGCTTCAGTGCGTCCTGGAACTTGCCACCACCTTCGCGGCCGCCCTTGACACCGAAGTTCAGGATGCCGGAGGCGCGGCCGCCCATGTATTTCTGGACCAGGGCGTGGTCTTTGTGGTCGGGCAGGCCGGCGTAGTTGACCCAGCTGCACTTCGGATGCGACTTAAGGAAGTTGGCGATCTTCAGCGAGTTTTCGCAGATGCGGTCCATGCGCAGGGCCAGGGTTTCGATGCCTTGCAGAATCAGGAAGGCGTTGAACGGGCTGATCGCGGCGCCCATGTTGCGCAGCGGCACGACGCGGGCGCGACCGATGTAGGCGGCCGGGCCGAGGGCTTCGGTGTACACGACG
>JAGTRV010000167.1 GCA_018262245.1 Pseudomonadota bacterium
ATTCCATCAGCAGTTCTTCCAGCTCTTCCATCTCGATCGGGGTCGGGATGACGAAGTTGGTGTTATTGACGATCTTGTTGGCGAGCTGGCGATATTCGTCAGCCTGCTTGTGCTTCGGATCGTATTCGACCATGGTCATGCGGCGGATTTCGGCGTGCTGAACAGCGTTGTCACGCGGCACGAAGTGGATCATCGTGGTGCCGAGGCGACCAGCCAGGGCCATGATCAATTCGTCTTCGCGGTCGGTGTTGCGGCTGTTGCAGATCAGGCCGGCCAGACGGACACCGCCGGAGTTCGCATACTTCACGATGCCCTTGGCAATGTTGTTGGCGGCGTACATGGCCATCATTTCGCCGGAACAGACGATGTAGATTTCCTGCGCCTTGTTTTCACGGATCGGCATGGCGAAGCCACCGCAGACCACGTCACCCAGCACGTCGTAGAACACGAAGTCGAGGTCTTCGTCATAAGCGCCTTCTTCTTCGAGGAAGTTGATGGCGGTGATGACGCCGCGGCCGGCACAACCAACACCGGGTTCCGGGCCACCGGATTCAACGCATTTGATGCCGCCGAAGCCGACGGAGAGCACGTCTTCCAGTTCGAGGTCTTCCACCGAGCCGGCTTCAGCAGCCAGGTGCATCACGGTGGTCTGAGCCTTGCTATGCAGGATCAGGCGGGTTGAGTCGGCTTTCGGGTCGCAGCCAACGATCATAACTTTCTTGCCGGATTCAGCGAGTGCCGCCACCAGATTCTGGGTGGTGGTGGACTTGCCGATACCGCCTTTGCCGTAGATGGCGCATTGACGGAGTTTTGCCATGGTGTAATCTCCTTAGTCTGTCAGTCGATTTGCGAAGGAATCTTTGAGAGTCGCGTCTCTCCTTCTGCATGTAGCGTGCCAGGTCGACTGGCAGGCCATAATCGATTGATTATTCAATGAAAATAGAAAATGAGCCGGTGGCGGTCGGAGCGAATACATCCGACAATGTCCCTACGATTTGTAGGGGTGACGACAATGCGTCGAGCCCAAGCGAGACAAAACCGCACTCAGGAGACGACAGTCTCCACTCTGACTTATTGCGAGGTAGTCGCGGCCTTCTGGCCGGCGCAACTCACCAAGCGACACTGCCACGCGAGGCCAGACTGCCGATCAATCGTTGCAATCTGCCGGCCGTCGTGCTCGGTAGCCTGACCTTCCAGCGCTACCCGGCAGAACTGTTGCTCGACGGCGTCGCCGAACTGCACCGCAACCTGTTTCAGCGCCTGGAAGCGGCAGCGCCGGAAGCGCGGGCTGACGTCTTTCGCGACTACCTGACAGTGCATTTCCGGCTGGAGCGACCCGAAGACATGGGCCTGAGTAGTGAACCGCGCGGCCAAGGGAAAAACCGGGCCAAGGCCAATTACATCAAGATGATCCGCGGCTGGAGTTTCGATGCCGACAGCCGCGAGGGCGCTGTGCTCAAGGGCTGGGTCGAATCGCGCTTCGGCCTGACGCCGCGCTACCATGGCCAGCCGCTGCGCGATCCATCAGGCAGCGCCTACCGGCGCTATCAGGAAATGCGGGCGCAGGGCTTGTATGGCACCAATGCCATCGAGGCCCAGCTGGATCTGGTTTACACCTTCTGTCAGTTCGAACTGGCCCGGCGTCATCATGGTGCTCGCCATGTCACGCTCTATCGCGGCGTCAACCGCCTGGCCGATCACGAAGTGCTGGAAAGCCGGGGCAAGGGGCAACACGTGGTGCTGCTCAATAATCTCAATTCTTTTACCTGCAGTCGCGACCGCGCCTGCGAGTTTGGCGACTACATTCTCGCGGTCGACATTCCGCTGACCAAGATTTTCTTCCATTGCGGCCTGTTACCGGGCGTCTTGCAGGGCGAGGATGAATTTCTGGTCATCGGCGGGGTGGCCGAGGTGAGCTTGTCGACCTTGTGACACCGTAGCGGCTGCCTGCGTCAGGCGTCCAGCGACTTGATCAGGTCGAATAAGCGTTTGTAGAAGTCGGCCGCCGTAATGGTTTCCTCGCCAACCTTGACGAGCGTGTCCTTGTCGACGGCCCAGGGCAGCGACACAGAGCCGAGCGCAGAAACGCTGACGCCCGCATTGGTCCCTTTCGACTTCATTTCATACTGGGTTTCAAGGGCATTGGCGTAAATCACCGTGCCCAGGCTGCTGGGAAGGCAAACCAGCGTAATGGTCAGCGTGTTGGCTTCATCGGGCTTGGGTCTGAAATATTTCTCGCCACGAATGCTGCGGGGCTTCGCATCATCGATCTGATAGCCCTGGCTGAGCAGGGCGCGTTTGGCAATTTCACAGGCGTTATCAGGTTCCCGGCTGCTGTAATACTGGAATGGCGTTTCGCTTGGGAAGGTTTCCGACTGATAGGAGCGAGGGCCTTTGGTTGTGCCGCAACTGCTCAGCAGCAGGCCCGCCAATGCGGCAAGCGCCATCGGGCGGCAGAAGCGTGAGAGGGAGATAAAGGCGACTTTCATTGCTGCGTATTTTAAGTAGTTTGCTCGTCAGCTGCATCAGCGCAATCGACCAAATGTATTTCCCGGTGGCTGCTCTTTGTTGCAAAGCTGACAATCCCAAATTGGGGCGCCTGAAGACCCGCGCCACTGCGTGGATTTCTGTCGGGCGTGGAATTTGCTCAAAAGGCTTACCCCTCTTACCGAGCAAACAAAATGACCCCAGAACTGCGCGAAAAACTGCTGGCCGGCCTCAAGGATGGCAGCATCGTTCCCTACCTTGGCCCCGGCGTACTGGCCGATGTGAAAAACGCGGCGACTGGTGCGCCGATTCCGGCCGACAGCGATTCGCTGATCTACGCGATGAATGATGGCAAGCCGATGGCGGCCAAGTTGATGTACGAATTCCCGCGGGCCGCGATGAATGTCGAGCTGAAACGCGGCCGCAGCGCGGTCACCAAGTTCCTCAACCGTACTTATGGCGAAACGGCCTGGACGCGCGGCGCCGTGCACGACTGGATCAAGGCGATTGCGCCGCACTACGTCATCGATATCAACCGCGACACGCAGTTGCAGGACTCCTACGCCGACCTGCCGCACAACCTGATCGTCGGCATCGCCCGTCTGGGGGGCACCGATTTTCGCTACAAGCTGTATTTCTGGGATGGCGTTGCCTACCAGAAGACCGAGGTGATCAACCCGGCCCTGCCCATTCTCTACAAACCGATGGGTACCCCGAAGCCGGAAGCCAACTACATCGCCTCCGATGCGGATTACGTCGATTTCATTACCGAGCTGATGGGCGGCTTCTCGATCCCGCCGGTGGTCAAGGAACTGCGCAAGGGTAAGCAATACCTGCTGATGGGCCTGCGCCTGAACCGCGACACCGAGCGCATGGTGATGTCCGACATCATCTACGCCGCCGCCGAGCCGGCTGGCTGGGTGCTGATCCAGAACCCGACCGACAAGGAGCGCCGCTTCTGCAAAAAACAGAAGCTCGAACTGATTGAAGCCGACGTCTTCGATCTGATCGGCGCCGCAGTTGCCGCCTGATGCCGTCAAATTAATTCAATCCACCAAGGAAGCAACATGTCGCTTGATCGTTACGAATCCCTTTTCTTCAATGCCAATTTCAAGGAAGCCGCCAGCGACGGCGGACTCGTCGCCTATCGGGGCGAACTGATCCTGCAGGAGGGCGAAGTGGCCGATGCCAATGGTCGCCGCAAGCCGCCGACAGAAGTGCTCAAGCAGGCTGTCCTGCTCGGTGATGCCGCGGGGCTGAAGCTGATTTCCGGCTCGCTGGACGAACTGCAGCAGTTTCCGTTCGTGCTTGAGAAGTTCGGCGCCGAATTCAACGCCGGGACGATTGCCGTTTTCTTCACAGTCAATATTCCGAATGCCTTCTCGACCATCGCCAATGGTGCGACGGTCGCCTTCATTCCGTTGGTTCAGGGCATGGTCTGGAACGAACTGGCCGATCTGGTCGCGCTGGACAAGGGCGATTTCAAGGGACTGAGCGCCGCCGACAAAGTGGCAACGGTTTATAACGCCCTCAAATCCTACAAGTTCAAGTCGGCCGCCATGAGCCTCGACGATGCGATGAAAACCACCAATAACGCCAAGCGCGAAACGCACGGGGCGATTTGATGGTTTGGGATGAAACCCGCCACGCGCTGGGGGTGCCGGAGATGGATGGCACCCACCGGGAATTCGTCGAGTTGGCTTATGCCTTGCTCGTTGCTTCCGACGAGGAATTCCCGGCGCTTTTCGTCCGCCTGCACGAACATACCCGGCAGCATTTCGAGCACGAAGGCAAGCTGATGAAAGCCTGCCGTTTCCCGGCTATCGGTGAGCACAACAGCGAGCACCTGCGCGTGTTGGGTGAATTGGCCCATTTTTCCCGCGGCGTGGCCGCTGGCCGACTGGGCATGGCCCGCAATTACGTCAGGGCCTTGCCCGAGTGGTTTGCCACCCATCTCGCCACCATGGATTCGGCGTTGGCGGGGTGCCTGAAGAAGGGATGATGGAGTGGAGCGTTACGAGCCGAAGTTTGCCGTCTGCCCGAGTGGTGAGCTGGCCAATGGCCAGCACCGCAAGCTGAGCCTGGTTTTCGAGGGGCGGGAAGAGGAGTTTCTTCTCCTGCGCTTCGAAGGCGTGGTCTATGCCTACCTCAACCGCTGCGTGCACATGCCACGCCGGCTGGATGGCGAGGAGGCTCAGGTGTTCGACCACTCTGGGCGCTACCTGCGCTGCTCGATGCACGGCATCGTCTACACGCCGCAAACCGGTGCCTCGGTCAGCACCATGTGCGAAGGCGAACAACTGCGCGCCGTGGCTGTCTACGAGAGCGACGGGGAGGTCGGCATTGCCGATTTCCGGGTCACCGCCTGTCGTTGAACACTCAGCCAGAAAGCCCCCGAATCGTGCCGGATACCCCGCAAGACATCGTTCGCGCCTACCACGTGCGGACCAAACACCGCTTTGACGCCTACGCCGAAGGCCCCGGTCAGCTGGACTGGGACGCCCAGCCGGCCGCCTTTCGCCACTATCCCGGGGCGCCGCAACTTGAACTGCCGCTGACGGCTGACCGTTACGAGCGCTGCTTCGCTCAACTGCCGGCCCAGCCTGATTGTCCGATTATTCCCGACCTGAACAGCCTCGGTGCGCTGCTCGAACTCTCCTTTGGCCTCTCTGCCTGGAAAAGCTGGGGCCCGAACCGCTGGGCGCTGCGCTGCAATCCTTCGTCCGGCAACCTGCATCCGGTTGAAGCCTACGTGCTGAGCGCCGGGTTGCCTGGCATTGGCGACGGGGTGCATCACTACGACCCCGAAGATCACGCCCTCGAAGGCCGCGCGCTGCGTGCCCCGGTGGAGGGGCAAGCGTGGCTGGCCGTTGGCCTGTCCAGCATCATGTGGCGCGAAGCGTGGAAATATGGCGAACGCGCCTTTCGCTACTGCCAGCTTGATGTTGGTCACGCCATTGGCGCCTTGGCTTACGCTGCAGCGCTGCTCGGCTGGGAGGTGGTACCGCTTGCCGTCGATGGCAAAACCTTGGGCCACAGCCTCGGGCTGGACCGGGCGGACGATTTCCCATCGTCGCGCTACGCCTTCACCGAAACCGAAGAGCCGGAACTCCTGCTCGCCATCCGAGCCCCTGGCCTGAGCATGCCGCCTACCGCGGAATTGCTGGTCGAATGGCTGAACGCCGCTGATTGGCAAGGCAAGCCCAGCCGCATCGATCCATCGCCTGGCTATCGCTGGCCGGCCATCGAACAGGTTGCTGCCGCCAGCCGGGAGGGGATGTTCCGCGCTCCGGAAAGCATTGGTTTTGTGCCATTGCCGCCACTTGGCCCCCACCCGAACCCGCTCGGAGCCGCCCAGATCATCCGCCAGCGCCGCAGCGGCCAGCGTTTCGACCCGCGCTACAGCTTGTCCAAACCCGCCTTCTACCGGATGCTCGATGCCGTGCTGCCTCGGCCGCAGAGTCCGTGGCTGGCTCAGCAGACCTCACCCCGCATTCATCTGCTGCTTTTTGTGCTGCGGGTTGAAGGCCTGGCGAGCGGTCTCTATCTGCTGCCGCGTTCTCCGGCTGCGGCCACGGCCTTGCCGGCCGCGCTGGTCCCGGCCGAGCAGCGCTTCGCCGGCCGTCGTCCGGTTGCCGACTTCGATCCGGAGTGCCCGGCTCACCTTGGCCTGATCCAGCTCGCCGAAATGGGCTTGCAGGAAATGCAACGCCTAGCTCGCTCGCTGTCGTGTCATCAGGACATCGCCTCGACCAGCGCCTTTTCGCTCGGCATGCTCGGCGAATTCGAGGCGGCCACCGCAGATGCTCACGGGTACCGCGAACTATTGCGCGAAGCCGGGCTGGTCGGGCAGGTGCTTTATCTTGAAGCCGAAGCGGCCGGGGTGCGCGGCACCGGCATTGGTTGCTTCTTCGACGATCCGGTACATCAAGTGGCCGGACTGAGCGGCCAGCGCTACCAGAGCGTCTATCACTTTACGGTCGGGACGCCGATTACCGACGAGCGTATCGAAACCGGCCCGCCTTATCCCCAACGCCAAAAGGAATAATCATGAGCCCCCAACTCGCCGCATTTCTTGCCGACTATCGCTTTCCCGCCGACAACATCGATGCGCTGCAGGCCGATGGCCGTTTTACGCCGCTGATGCGGGCGGCCAAGCTGGGGCGGCTCGATATTGTCGATGAACTGCTGGCACTGGGTGTGAATCTCGACGTGCTCAATGCCGATGGCTGCAATGCCCTGTGGCTGGCCTGCTACAACGGCAGCCATGCGGTGATCGAGCGCCTGATTGCGGCCGGCATCAACATCGACCAGCAAAACGGCAATGGCGCCAGTTGCCTGATGTACGTGTCGTCCAACAGCAAACCGGATCTGGTCAAGCTGCTGCTGGAAAAAGGGGCGAACCCGACCCTGAAGAACTTTGACGACTTCAGTGCCCTGGACCTTGCGGCCTCGCTCGAGTGCCTGAACCTGATGCGACCGGCTAGAGCATCCCTTTCTCGCGGATGAATTCGATGATGGTCTCCAGGCCGTGGCCAGTCTTCAGGTTGGTAAAGACAAAAGGCCGCTCGCCACGCTGAACCTTGGCGTCGTGCGCCATGACTTCCAGTGAGGCGCCAACCATTGGGGCCAGATCGATCTTGTTGATGACCAGCAGGTCGGACTTGGTGATGCCTGGCCCGCCCTTGCGCGGGATCTTCTCGCCGGCAGCGACGTCGATTACATAGATGGTCAGGTCTTGTCGCCGCCGGATTCGACGAGGATCAGTTCGACAGCGGGAAAAGCGCGTTGCAGGCGGTCGATGGCCTCAAGATTGATCGAGGCATCCTCGCGGATGGCCGTGTGCGGGCAGCCGCCGGTTTCAACGCCGATGATGCGCTCCGGCGCGAGCGCCGAGTGATTGACCAGAAACTTGGCATCCTCGGCTGTATAGATATCGTTGGTGACGACAGCCATGTCGATTTGCTCGCGCAGGGCTTGGCAGAGGGCGAGGGTGAGGGCGGTCTTGCCGGACCCGACCGGGCCGCCGATACCGACGCGGAGTGCTTGTTTGCTCATGGTTTTACGATCTGAAGAGACGTGAATATTGGGTTTCGTGGCGGGCGCAGGCGATGGCGAAGGCCGGCGTGAAGTTGGACCACCGGGATTTCGGCAGGGTGTTGGCGTTTGCTGCCGCCTCAGGAATCCGGCTGCCAAGTTCGGCCAGCAGGCGTTGCCCGGAGGCCTGCCCAAGTGGTACAGCTTTCAGTGCGGCCATCACCTGGTTTTCGGCCCACGACCACAGGTAGGCGGTGATGGCGGCTTCCGGTTCGATCTGCCAGGCGGCTGCGATCCCCGACCAGACGGTGGGAAAGGCCACTTCTGCTTGGGTTTCGACCAGTGTGGCGACTGCGGCCAGCGTGTCATCGCGCAAATCGCGCAGCAAGCGGCGCATGGAAAAGCCCATCTGGACGGTTTCGGCGCGCAGTTCGGCCGATTCCCGGCTGGCCAGGAATTCGGCATTGAGGCGTTCGATCTCGTCGACATCGCCGGCCGACCATGCCGTCATTAGCGCGGCAACCATAGGCGCTTCGTAACAGCCGATGCCGTGGTGCATCAGATCGGTAATCCAGCGGCCTGCGCTCGCCTCGTCGCGGATAACACCCGATTCAACCGCCCATTCCAGTCCCTGCGAATAGGTGTAGGCACCAACCGGCAGGGCCGGGCTGGCCAGTTGCAGGAGACGGGCGAGTTGCAGCATTGACGAAGCTGGATTCATCCGGTTGCTTGCTGCTTTTTCCAGTCGTCGGTGAGCAGCCCGGCGAAGCCCCAATTCTCGTCTTCGATTTCCTGGATGACGATGTGTGTGTGCTCTGGCTTCTTGCCCAACACGCGGGCCAGCGAGTCGGTGATATCACGAACGATTTCTGCCTTTTGTGCCCGGGTGGCACCCTTGGTGATTTGAACGTTGACGTAGGGCATGTCGATAAACTTCCCGTTTAGCGCGGCTTGAACTGGTGAATTCTCGGCACCGATCGATGCGGGCCGTGACCGGGGTTGTGCAGGTCGGTAGCGGACTCGTCGCCGTGCTGGTGATGGCCGCCACCATACGCGCCGGATTCAGGCTGGAACGGCGCTTCAGCGTCGCTGACCGAACAGCCCAGCCCACGCACCATCTCGGCCAGCACATGATCGGTCTGGAAGCGCAGCTTGCCGCCGTTTTCGGTGGGCAGAATCTGCACCGGCACGTGGCGGTTGCCGAGATGGTAGGCGGCACGCGCAAACAATAGCGGACTGTCGGCGATGGCCTCGATCAGTTTCTCCGGGGCCGCGAGAATTTCGACGACGGCGCTGCCGTCTTCAGCTGCGAGCTTGTCGCCGCCATGCAGGTGGTCGCCGCGTTCGAGGAAGATGCCGGCTTCGGTGCCGGAGGCCAGCGTGACCTTCAGGCGGCTGCGTTTGCGTTCGTCGTAGGCGAGGGCGACCGAGTCGGTAGCGAGTTGTTGGGTGCGTTGGTTGAGGATCAGCATGTCAGAACAGGAAGTAGCGTTGGGCTAGCGGCAGTTCGGTGGCCGGTTCGCAGACGAGATGCACGCCGTCGGCCTTGACCACGTAGGTTTCGGGATCGACGGTGATTTCCGGCGTCGCGCCGTTGTGCACCATGTCGGACTTTTGCAGCGTACGGGTGCCGGAGACGGCGATCAGCGGCTTGCTCAGGCCGAGCGCGGCGACGGCCGGATTGTTCAGAGCCGCCTGCGAAACGAAGGTGACCGAGGTCTTCAGCGCCTTGCCGAAGCTGCCGAACATCGGCCGGTAATGCACCGGCTGTGGCGTCGGGATCGAGGCATTGGGGTCGCCCATCGCGGCGGCGGCGATCATGCCGCCTTTCAAAATCAGCGACGGTTTGACGCCGAAGAAGGCCGGTTTCCAAAG
>JAGTRV010000044.1 GCA_018262245.1 Pseudomonadota bacterium
ACAAGGACCGTGGCGGAAAGTACCAGGGGCAGGAAGGCGTTACCCTGCCCAAGATTTGACGCCAGACCGTAACGAAAACGTCTTATTCTGTGACCCGCTGCGGCGGGTCGCCGCTTTTTAAGGATTCACCATGCGCTTCCACTTCCCCATCATCATCATCGACGAGGACTTCCGCTCGGAAAATACCTCGGGCTTCGGTATCCGCGCCCTGGCCGAGGCGATCGAGAAGGAAGGCATGGAAGTGGTCGGGGTGACCAGTTACGGCGACCTGACCTCCTTTGCCCAGCAGCAGAGCCGTGCCTCGGCTTTCATCCTGTCGATCGACGACGAGGAACTGGCGCTGGAGCCCGAAGAGACGCTGGCCGAGCTGCGCGCCTTCGTCAAGGAAATCCGCAATCGCAATGCCGAGATTCCGATCTTCCTGCATGGCGAGACCCGCACCTCGCGCCACATCCCGAACGACGTGCTGCGCGAACTGCACGGCTTCATCCACATGTTCGAGGACACGCCGGAGTTCATCGCCCGCAACGTCAAGCGTGAGGCGCAGGCCTACCTCGATTCGCTGCCACCGCCGTTCTTCCGGGCGCTGACCCACTACGCGGCCGACGGTTCGTATTCGTGGCATTGCCCTGGCCACTCGGGGGGCGTTGCCTTCCTGAAGTCGCCGGTCGGCCAGATGTTCCACCAGTTCTTCGGCGAGAACATGCTGCGCGCCGACGTCTGCAATGCTGTCGAGGAACTCGGCCAGTTGCTCGACCATACCGGCCCGGTGGCCGCTTCCGAGCGCAACGCAGCCCGTATCTTCAATGCCGACCATCTGTATTTCGTGACCAACGGTACCTCGACGTCGAACAAGATTGTCTGGCACTCGACCGTCGCACCGGGCGACGTCGTGGTCGTTGACCGCAACTGCCACAAGTCCATCCTGCACGCGATCATGATGACCGGGGCGATCCCCGTTTTCCTGATGCCGACGCGCAATAATTTCGGCATCATCGGGCCGATCCCGAAGAGCGAATTCGCCTGGGAGAGCATCCAGAAGAAGATCGCTGCCAATCCGTTCATTACCGACAAGACCGCCAAGCCGCGCGTGCTGACCATCACGCAGTCGACCTACGACGGCATCCTCTACAACGTCGAGGACATCAAGGACATGCTCGACGGCAGGATCGACACCCTGCATTTCGACGAAGCCTGGCTGCCGCACGCCGCCTTCCACGATTTCTACGGCGATTACCACGCCATCGGCGCCGATCGTCCGCGCTGCAAGGAGTCGATGATTTTCTCGACGCAATCGACTCACAAGCTGCTGGCCGGCCTCAGCCAGGCCTCGCAGATTCTTGTCCAGGATGCCGACAACTACAAGCTCGACCGCGACATCTTCAACGAAGCCTACCTGATGCACACCTCGACCTCGCCGCAGTATTCGATCATCGCCTCCTGCGATGTGGCAGCGGCGATGATGGAAGAGCCGGCCGGCACGGCGCTGGTCGAGGAGTCGATTGCCGAAGCCCTCGATTTCCGCCGCGCCATGCGCAAGGTGGACGAGGAGTGGGGCGCTGACTGGTGGTTCAAGGTCTGGGGGCCGGACGACCTGTCCGAAGAAGGCATCGAAGAACGCGAGGCGTGGATGCTCAAGCCGGGCGAGCGCTGGCACGGCTTCAACAATCTGGCCGACGGCTTCAACATGCTTGACCCGATCAAGGCAACGATCATCACCCCGGGCCTCGACGTCGATGGCGACTTCGCCGACGAGTTCGGCATCCCGGCCGCCATCGTCACCAAGTACCTGGCCGAGCACGGCGTCATCGTCGAGAAATGCGGCCTGTACAGCTTCTTCATCATGTTTACAATCGGCATCACCAAGGGCCGCTGGAACACGCTGGTCACCGCGCTGCAGCAGTTCAAGGACGATTACGACAAGAACCAGCCGCTGTGGAAGGTATTGCCCGAGTTCGTGCAGAAGAATCCGCGTTACGAGCGGGTTGGCTTGCGCGACCTATGCACGCAGATTCACAGCGTCTACAAACACAACGACGTCGCCCGTCTGACCACCGAAATGTACCTGTCGGACATGGTGCCGGCCATGCGTCCGGCCGATGCTTTCGCCAAGATGGCGCATCGCGATATCGAGCGCGTGCCAGTCGATGCCCTTGAAGGCCGCGTTACAGCGGTGCTGTTGACGCCGTATCCGCCGGGCATTCCGCTGCTGATTCCGGGCGAACGCTTCAACAAGACGATCTGCAGCTACCTGAAGTTTGCCCGCGAGTTCAACGCCCGCTTCCCCGGCTTCGAGACCGACGTGCACGGTCTGGTCAAGGGCGGGGACGGCAGCTACTACGTCGATTGCGTGCGCTGAACCCGGCCGCTATTTGCGGCGATAGGTCACAAAAGAAAACCCCGTTCCGCTTTGGCTGGGCGGGGTGTTTTTTTGTGTCACTGACCAGTCGGTTGCAGCGATCTCGGGGAACCAGGCATCGCCTGCCGGTTCGAGGTCGACGTCGGTGATTTCTAGGCGGTCGGCGACGGCCATCGCCTGTTTGTAAATCTGCTCGCCGCCAATGATAAAAACGCTTTCAGCCGTCGACGCCAGTTGCAGGGCGTTTTCCAGCGAGTTGGCAACTTCGGCGCCGGGGGCGGCGTAATCGGCCTGGCGGCTGATCACGACGTTGCGACGGCCCGGTAGGGGGCGGAAACGTGGCGGCAGCGACTCCCAGGTCTTGCGACCCATGACCACGGTCTGGCCGGCGGTCAGCGCCTTGAAGTGCGCCATGTCCTCTGGAAGGTTCCAGATCAGCGTGTTGTCCTTGCCGATCACCCGGTTTTTGGCGACGGCGGCGATGAGAATGATTTCGGGCATGCTGGTGCTTAAGCTCGGGTAGCGATGGCGTCGCGATAGAGCGCAACGTATTCGTTGGCGGCGTGCGTCCAGGAAAAATCCCGGCGCATGCCGTTCTGCTGGATGCGCTGCCACAGTTTCTTGTCCTGCCAGGTGCGGCATACATGCTCGATGGTCAGCCAGAGTGCATGCGGCGTGTCGCCGTCGAGCACAAATCCGTTGGCCGACTTGTCGGCCAGCGTGTCTTCACAGACATCGACGACCGTATCGGCCAGGCCACCGGTGGCTCGCACGATGGGCGGCGTGCCGTAACGCAGGCTGTACATCTGGTTCAGGCCGCAGGGTTCGAAGCGCGATGGCATCACGAAGCAGTCGGCGCCGGCTTCGATGCGATGGGCGAGGCCTTCGTCAAAGCCGATCTTGACGACAATCTGGCCCGGGAAGCGCTTGGCCAGCTCAACGAAACCCGCCTCCATCAGCTTGTCACCGCTGCCCAGTACGACCAGTTGGGCCGGTAGCTCGGGCAGGCCTTCGGCGACGGTGAGCAGCAGATCGAGGCCTTTCTGGCTGGTCAGGCGGCTGATCACACCGAACAGCGGGCGGTCAGCGGTGACCTCCAGCCCCATTTCGGTTTGCAGTGCCGCTTTGTTGGCCCGCTTGGCAGCCAGGCGGTTGGCCGCATAGCCGGTCACCAGTGCCGGGTCGGTGGCCGGATTCCAGAGATCGGTATCGACGCCGTTCAAAATGCCGCGCAGTTCCGCGCTGCGGTGGCGCAGCAGCGGGGCCAGGCCATAGCCGAAATGCTCATCCTGGACTTCCCGGGCATAGGTCGGGCTGACCGTGGAAATCTGTGAGGCGAGTTGCAGGCCGGCTTTCAGGAAGGATAGCTGGTCGTGATATTCGACCCCATCGAAACGCCAGGCGTGTTCCGGCAGGCCAAGGGCGGCCAGCATGTCGCGACCGAAGCAGCCCTGGAAGGCGATGTTGTGCACGGTGACGACGCTGGCCGCACCGCCCTGGTAATGCAGATAAGCTGGTGCGAGGGCGGTTTGCCAGTCGTTGGCGTGGACAATGTCGGGCTGCCAGCCGAGCGGTGAATCCGGCTGGCCGAGGCGGGCGGCAACCCGCGACAGCAGGCCGAAGCGCCGCGCATTGTCGGGCCAGTCGTGGCCAGTGACATCGAGATAGGGGTTGCCCGGGCGGTCGTAGAGTTCCGGGCAGTCGAGCAGCAGCAATTCCAGCTTGCCGGCCTGGGCAGCAAGCAGTCGGGAGATCGGCAGTCCCGGGGCGAAGGCGGGCAGTTCAGCGACCGTCGTTGCGGTCGGGAAAGCTTGTTTCAGCGCCGGGTAGGCCGGCAGCAGGACGCGGATGTCGTGACCCGCCTTGCGCAAGGCGGCAGGCAGGGCGGCGGCGACATCGCCGAGACCACCGGTCTTGACCCAGGGGGCCATTTCGGAGGTGGCAAAGAGAATCGAGAGCGAGCTCATGATTATCCTTTCAGGGCCGCGATCAGGCCGCGTGTCGAGCTGTCGAAGGCCGACAGATCACCGTTGCCCTCGATCAGCGGAGTCAGTTGGCCGGCCAGTTGTTTGCCGAGCTCGACGCCCCACTGGTCGAAAGCGTTCAGGTTCCACAGTACGCCCAGGCAGAAGACCTTGTGCTCGAACAGGGCAAGCAACTGCCCCAGCGTGTAGGGATCGAGTGAGGGCAGCAGCAGGGTGTTCGACGGCTGGTTGCCGGGGAACACCTTGTAGGGAATCAGGGCCTCCGGAATGCCTGCGGCACGGACTTCTTCAGCCGTTTGACCAAAAGCCAGCGCGGCGGACTGGGCCAGGCAATTGGCCAGCAGCGAGGCGTGATGGCCGGGCAGGGGGAAATCGGCTTCGCGCAGCGCCACGAAGTCGGCCGGAATGAGGTGGCCGCCCTGATGGAAGAGCTGGTAGAACGAGTGCTGGCCATTGGTGCCGGACTCGCCCCAGATCACTGGGCTGGTCGCGATGTTCAGCGGCTTGCCGTCGCGGTCGATCTGCTTGCCGTTGCTCTCCATTTCCAGTTGCTGCAGGTAGGCCGGGAACAGATGCAGCGACTGACTGTAGGGCAGCATGGCCTCGGTCGAGGCACCGAGGAAATTGGTGTTCCACAGGCTGAGCAGGGCCAGCGTCAGCGGCAGGTTCTCGTCGGCCGGGGTGTCGATGAAGTGCCGGTCCATGGCGCGGGCGCCGGCCAGCAGTTGCTCGAAGTTTTTCCAGCCGATGGCGAGGGCCAGCGAGAGACCGATGGCCGACCAGATCGAGAAACGGCCGCCGACCCAGTCCCAGAATTCGAAGACGTTGTCGTCGGCAATGCCGAATTGCTTGGTTAATTCGAGATTGGTCGAGATGGCGACGAAATGGCGGGCAATGGCGCTGTTCTGGCCGGCCGTGGCGAGCAGCCAGTCGCGGGCAGTGCGGGCATTGGTCAGGGTTTCCAGCGTCGTGAAAGTCTTGCTGGCGACGATGAACAGCGTGGTACGCGGGTTCAGGCTGGCGAGCAGCGGCGCGATGTCGGCGCTGTCGACATTGGCGATGAAATGCACCGCGATATCCGGTTGTTGCCGCGCCGACAGGGCCAGGGCCGCCATGCGCGGACCAAGGTCGGAGCCGCCGATGCCAATATTGACGACATCGGTGATCCGCTCGCCGAAAAAACCGCGCCAAACGCCGTTATGGATGCTTTCGCAGAACGCCTGCTGGCGGGCCAGTGCGGCGCGGACTTCGGCCGGCGCCTGGTCGCCGGCCCGCAAGCTCATGTGGCGGACAGCGCGGCCTTCAGTGTGGTTGATGCTTTCGCCGTTCAGCATCCTGCGGCGCCAGCCGGCGACATCGGCCGTCTCGGCATAGGCGCGGAGCAGGGCCATCGTTTCGGCACTGACGCGTTGCTTCGAATAGTCGAGCAACAGGCCGTCGTGGTGTAGCGAAAAATGCTCGAAGCGCTGCGGATCGGTCGCGAACAGGTCGCGCAGATGCAGCGGGCGGATAGCCTCGGCGTGGGCGGCGAGCGCCCGCCAGGCCGGGGAGTCGATAGGGTTCATAGCCAGATCATCAGTCCGGTTTCAAGAGGGTGGGTCAGTGACGCATGGGTCGGGAAGATACGGATGCGGTATTCCAGCTTGCCGCACAGTTCCGGCGTCAGTTCCAGTTGGTAGCGCATTTCGCCGTGATCGTTCTGGCCGTTGCAGGTCAGCGGGTAATGGCGGACGCGGCCGATGCCACCGTCGCGGCCGGGTCGGCCGAACAGGGCTTCAAGCGTCACGTCTTCCGGGCGCAGGCCGTTCAGTTGCACGGCCAGTTCGATGCGGACTGAGGCGCCGAACTTCAGGCGGCGCTCCGGCGTGTCGATGCGCTGCAGTCGGACGCCCGACCAGGCGGCACGGACCTTGGCTTTCCAGTCGGCCACATTGCGGGCGACGGCAAAGTCGGCCTGAGCGAAGTGGCGACCGTGGACGGCGGCGGGCGAGTAGAACTTCTTGACGTACTCACTGACCATGCGGGTCACGTTGAAGCGGGGCGAGATGGTCGAAATCGAGCGCTTCGACATCGCCACCCATTCCGGCGAATAGCCCATCGGGCCGGTCCGGTAATAGGTCGGGATGACCTGATCCTGCAGCAGTTCGTACAGCGTGCGGGCCTCTTCGGCGTCGCGTTGTACATCGCTGAGGTGGCCGGGCACCGGCTTGATGGCCCAGCCGTTGGCGATGCCGTCGTCGCCTTCGTCATAGCCTTCACCCCACCAGCCATCGAGGACCGAGAGGTTGAGTGCACCGTTCATCGCGGCCTTCATGCCCGAGGTGCCGGACGCTTCCAGCGGGTAGATCGGGTTGTTGAGCCAGACATCGACGCCGGCGACCAAAGAGCGCGATAGATGCAGGTCGTAGCCTTCGACGAGCAGGATGCGCCCTTCGAACTCCGGCAGCTTGGCCATTTCGGCGATCTTGCGGATGATTTCCTGACCCGGCAGGTCGGCCGGATGGGCCTTGCCGGCGAACAGGAAGAGCACCGGCCGGTTGGCCTGGGTGATGATCTCGCGTAACCAGGTCGGATCCTGGAAGAGCAGCGCGGCCCGCTTGTAGGTGGCGAAGCGGCGGGCGAAGCCGATGGTCAGGACGTTCGGGTTGTCCGGGTCGGCGTATTTGAGCAGGCGATCAAGGTGTGACGGCGAGCCCTGATTGCGGTGGTGTTGTTCGCGGATGCGTTCGCGGACCAGCTTGAGCAGCTTGGACTTCAACTGCTGGCGGATGCTCCAGTAGGTGGCATCGGGGATGTCGTCAATGCCGTGCCAGTTGCCCGGCTGGGTCTGTCTTTCCTGCCAGCCGATACCAAGATAGTGCTCGAAGGTTTCGAACCACTCCGGCGCCAGGAAGGTGGGCAGGTGGACGCCGTTGGTCACGTAGTCCATCGGATTCTCTTCCGGCAGGATTTGCGGCCAAAGGTAGCGGCAGATGTCGGCCGAAACGTCGCCATGGATGCGCGATACGCCGTTATGGTGACGAGAGCCGCGCAGGGCCAGGGCAGTCATGTTGAAGTCGGTCTTGCCCGGTTCGGCGCCGAGATTCATCAGATGTTCGCAGCTCAGATCGAGATCATGGCACCAGGCGCTGAAATAGTTGCGGATCATTTCTTCCGGGAAATGATCGTGCCCGGCCGGCACCGGCGTGTGCGTCGTGAATACGACATTCGAGGCGACCGCTTCGAGGGCGGCGGCATAGGGCAGGCCGCCCTTGATCAGGCCGCGGATGCGTTCGAGGATCAGGAAGGCGGCATGGCCTTCGTTGACGTGCCAGACCGTTGGTTTCAGGCCAAGGGCAGCCAGGGCCCGGGTGCCGCCGACGCCGAGCAGGATTTCCTGTTCGATGCGCGTCGTTTTGTCGCCGCCGTACAGGCGGTGGGTTATTTCCCGGTCGCGCGCGCTATTGATCGGCAGCCAGGTGTCGAGCAGGATCAGCCGGACATGGCCGACAGTCACTTCCCAGACCTTGGCCTGGATGGTCCGGCCGGGGAAGTCGACGGCGACCAGCACTTCCCGGCCGTCGGCATCGAGCAGGGGAGTGACCGGCAGGTCATCGAAATCCGAATCGTTGTAGGTGGCCTGCTGATGGCCGTCGGCGGTCAGTGTCTGCTGGAAATAGCCCTGACGGTAGAGCAGGCCGACGCCGATGAAGGGCAGGCCCATGTCGCTGGCCGCCTTGCAGTGGTCGCCGGCCAGGATGCCGAGACCGCCGGAATAGATCGGCAGGCTTTCGTGGAAACCGAATTCGGCGCAGAAGTAGGCAATCAGGTCGTCGTCGGCGAAGGGCTGGCCGTGCACGTGTGCCATGTTCGGCATCTCGTGGTAGGTGTCGTAGGACGAGACGACGCGATTCAGGGCGCCGAGAAAGACCGGGTCTTCGGCAATCGCTTCCAGGCGCTTCTGGTCGGCCCGCTTCAGGAAGGCCTTGGGATTGTGGTTAGTCGCCTTCCACAGTGAGTGCGACAGGCTGGCGAACAGGCCCTGGGTCGGGCGGTCCCAGCTGTACCAGAGGTTGTTGGCCAGTTCTTCGAGGCGTTCCAGACGTTCCGGCAGCAGCGGATTGACTTCGAGGTTGTAAACAGTTCCGGTCATGGTCTGGGTTCTATGTTCAGTTGGAGTTGCAGGGTCTGGCAATTGTCGGGGATGGTCCAGCCGAGCCGGAGTTCGACCGCCTGCATGATTTTCTCAAAGCCGGCTTCCGATTGGGAGACGGTCTGGTGTGGTTGGCCGTGAATTTCGCCAGCCAGGGAGGTTTGTAGCATCAATCGACCACCCAGTACCCCGTCGTCGAGGCTGAGCGTGGTGGCTGCCGGCAGGTGCAGGGGCAGCCCAAAGCCGCTGGGGATGCTGCCGTCGGCCAGCATGTAGCGGCCGAGGAAGCCATCGCAACTGGGCATGGCCAGGTTGAGTGTGGTTTCAAAGCGGTGTCCGGCCAGACCGTTCAGTTGCCAGGTAATGGCCACTGTTGAATCCTCCAGCGTGTACGTCTTGGTGATGTGCGGGCGGGCAAAGCTGAGCGAGCCTTCGGCCTGGACGTAATCGCCCAGTGTGGCGCCATCCAGTTTGTCCTGCCAGAGAGTGCGCGGCAGGGCGTCCGGCACGATGTCTTCAGTGCTGATCGGATGCTTGAAACGAACGATGTCGTGGGCCGAGGCGATGCCTTCGCCGTGATGCTCGCTTGGCCCGTGGGCAAGCTTGTCGTGATAGTGCTCGTGGTAGCGGCGCAGCGTATCGCCGAAATTGTGCTTCAGCGGGTAGCTGCTCAACTCGTGAGCAGCTGCCAGGCCATCGTTGCGGATGATGACTTGCAGGGCGGTCGTATGAGCGATGGTTTCTGTTTTGCCGTCGAAATCGAGGTCGACCGAGGCAATGGCCGGGCGGACATGCAGGGCGTCGAGTTCGGCTTCGAGGGCAATGATGTTGTTCCACACGGCGCGCCGCAGGTGGGGCAGGTAGAGCCCGCCAAACAGGCCGTGCCAGTAGGCGTCGTTGGCCTGGGCGCGGTAAAGCTCGTCGACCAGTGCCTGCGGCGGATTGGCGATTTCGCCGAGGCGTGCCGACAGGCACTGCATGCGCTTGTGCATCCAGTTGGCTTCCGGATAACGGGTCAGGAAGTTGCGCCAGATTCCGCCGCGCAGGAAAGGCCGGTGCAGATCACCGCGCCCGGCGGCCTTTTCTGTGGCGAGGAAGGATGAGTAGATGCCGGCGGCAGGCATCGGCAAGGTCCATTCGTTCATCTCGCTGTACGACGTGGTCGGCAGATAAACGATGCCGCGTGTCACGTTGTTGGCGTGAAAATCGGCGTAGGTGCCCGTGCGGATTTTCGGGCTGGCCAGCACGCCTTCGATCAGCGCCTTCAGCCAGCCACGGTTGTAGACCCAGTCGTAGGTTTCCGGCCAGATGCCGAATTTCTCGATGTCGTCGAAGTAGATGGCGGCGGCTTGGTTACGGTCGGCCAGGCTTTCGAGGTAAGCGATCACTTCGTGCGCAGGCGAGAAAGGCAGGCGATAACGCAGCGCTTCGGAAATCGGGAAAAGATCGAGCCGGGTGCCATCTTCCTCGGTGCTGAAGAAGCTGTCGAGCTCATCGGCCGCTTTGCCGGTGCAGAAAAAATGGTAATCATCGACCGTGACATAGCGGATGCCGGTTTCGGCCAGCGCTGGCACGACGGAGGACTCCCAGACGCGTTCGGTCAGCCAGGCACCGGTCGGTGTGACATCGGTCCATCCGGTCAGCTTGTCGTTCAGGGTTTTCAGTTGCCCGACGCGGTCACGATGCGGAATGGCTGCCAGCACCGGTTCGGTGTCGCCGGAGCTGAACAGTTCGACCTGGCCGCGCTTGACCATGTCGGCCAGTAGAGCCATGTCGGCCGGGTGGCGTTCGCGCAGCCAGTCGAGCAGCCAGCCGGAGAAATGGACAGCGAAGCGGAAGTCGGGATAGGCGTGCAGGGTTTCCAGAAAAGGCCTGTAGCAGCGCTGGTGGGCGTCTTCAATGACTTCCGGAAAGTTGCCGACCGGCTGGTGGGCGTGCACGCCAAGGAGCAGGGTAACTGCGTGAGTCATGGTGATTTCTTAGGTGGCGCGGCGCATGGTGCCGCCACTTTCCGGCTCGCCGCCGCCTTTGCTGATCGGGTGATCAAGGCTGGCTGCCAGGGGCAGGTTGAGCAGGCGATAGAGTGCCTTCAGGTTTTCGCGGAACAGCATGTCGAAGCAGGCGACCGATTGCGGCGAGTTGTAGTCACCCAGCCACCAGAACCAGTCCGAGCTCTCGCAGATGGCCAGCCGGCGCAGGACTTCATGGCGAGTTTCGTCGCTCAGCCGTTCGCTGTCCAGCGCCCGGTCGGCACATTGCTTGATGTCGCAAAGCATTTCCCAGGCGCGGTTCTTGTCCGGATTGCCGATCCAGGTCGAGAGGGTGCCGAAGACCCAGCTACCTGCCGTCAGACGAGGCAGGCGAGCCCGGCGCTCGTGCTGGCTGGCGGCCGCTTCGGACAGTGTGACGGTGCGAATGCCCGGGTTCTTGCTCAGGGCGTCGTAGAGATCGGAGAAGAAGTACCAGCCGTTGTACGGGTAGTATTCCCAGGCATTTTCGCCGTCGAGAAAGACCGGGATCAGGTTGCGGTCATCCTGCAGGTGCAAGGCTTTCAACTCCGTCATGAAATGTTGCGCGGCATCGCGGCCGTGCCACTTGGCGTATTCGAAGCCAATCAAGTCTGACAGATGTTCGTTACGGAAAAATAACGTGATATCGCCGGGGATACCCTCCGGAGCCTGCCAGGCGACGGTGGTGCGGGCGTCGTTGCCAACGGAGTGCCTGAGCACGCCCTGGCTGCTGGCTGTCCAGCGAAAGCCCGACTCGGCAATCTGTTTCAGGAAGGGCATCGACAAGGCCCCTTCGGCCGGCCACAGTCCTGCCGGTGCCTGCTTGAAGCGGCGGTGATGGCTTTCCCTGGCCTCGACCAGATGGGCTTCGACCCGGGAGCGGCCGCCGGGATATTCGGGCGCGGCTGGCAATGGGCAGTCGGGCAGGGCTTCGCGGGCGGCATTGAAGTCGATCATCAACGGTGCCAGCGGATGCGTGCCTGGCGTACAACTGAGTTCAACCTGGCCGCGTTCGGCCAGAGCACGGTAACGCGGGATAATCTCCCGGATGGCATGGCCGAGTTCGGCCAGCAAGGCCTGCCGTTCGTCAAAGCTGAAGGCGCTGCCCTTGGCCATCAGTTCGGGGATGACCGTGCCGCTGCGGCGCAGGCTTTCGCCGCACCAGGCCAGCAGGTACCAGGTGGCCAGATCGGCAAAATAATGCCCGGACAGGTAGTTCAGTCCATTGCCGTCATGGGCGCGAACGAAATCCAGCAGGTCGCGCAAGCGCCGGTAGGGGGCGAAGGGTTCGAGCATGGTCGGCGCGTGGCAACGGAAGGCCATGTCGAGCAGCCAGTCGCGGTCGGCTGGCGAGAGTTGTTCCGGATCGGCGCTGTCGGCAATGCGCAACAGCGGGTCGCGCCACTGATGGCTGTCGAACTGATTGGCGTAATCCTCGATCTGGTCGAGCAGCACCGGCACAAAATTGACGGTGCAGCGCACATTCGGATGGCGCTCCAGATGTGCTGCCATGTCGGTGTAGTCCTTGATGCTGTGCAGGAACACCCAGGGCAGCAGGAATTCCCCGCTGTCCGGGTGCCGGTAGTCCGGCTGGTGCATGTGCCAGAGAAAAGCCAGATCTGCCATCAGCGACCTTCAGCGGCGCCCTGGCCGAGCATTTCGGCCGTGACCAGCGTGATGCCCTTGGGGCTGACATGGAAGCGCTTGCGGTCCTCTTCCGGATCGACGCCGATGACCATGCCCTCGGGAATCCGGCAGTGCTTGTCGATCACGCAGCGCTTGAGCACGGCGTGGCGGCCGATGTCGACGTCGGGCAAGACCACGGAATCCTCGACGCTGGCCCAGCTATGCACATTGACGCTGGAAAAGAGCAGCGAACGCTTCACGCTGGCGCCGGAAATGATGCAGCCGCCAGCGATCAGCGAATCGACCGCCGTGCCGCGCCGGTCTTCGTCGTCGAAAACAAACTTGGCGGGCGGTATTTGCTCCTGATAGGTCCAGATCGGCCAGTCGCGGTCGTAGACATTGAGTTCCGGCGTGACCTTGGTCATTTCCATATTCGCCTCCCAGTAGGCGTCGATGGTCCCGACATCGCGCCAGTACGGTCGGTGATTGTCGCTGCCGACGCAGGAGTCCGCGAAGCGGTGGGCGAATACCCGGTAGCGGGGAACGATGTAGGGAATGATGTCCTTGCCGAAGTCCCGGTTGGAGCCCTTGGTCATCGCATCGCGTTCCAGTTGCTCGAACAGGAATTTGGTGTTGAAGATGTAGATGCCCATCGAGGCGAGCGCCCGATCAGGCTGACCGGGAATGGCGGGCGGGTTTTGCGGTTTCTCGACAAAGTCAATTACCCGATCCTGTTCGTCGACGCCCATCACCCCGAATTCGCGGGCTTCGTCCAGCGGCACGTCAATGCAGGCGACCGTCATGTCGGCATGATGCTTGACGTGGTGGGCCAGCATGCGGCCGTAGTCCATCTTGTAAATATGGTCGCCGGCAACGACCAGGATGTGTTCCGGCTGATAGCGGCGCAGGAAATGCAGGTTCTGGTACACCGCATCCGCCGTGCCTTGGTACCACTGCGTTTCGTCGATCTGCTGCTGGGCCGGCAGAAGCTGGATGAACTCGTCGAAACGGCCGTCGAGGAAGCTCCAGCCGCGCTGGATGTGGCGGATCAGGCTGTGCGCCTTGTATTGCGTGGCAACGCCGATCTTGCGGATGCCGGAATTGACGCAGTTGGATAACGTGAAGTCGAGGATGCGGAACTTGCCGGCAAAAGGCACGGCCGGCTTGGAGCGGAAATCGGTCAGTTGCTTCAGTCGGGTGCCCCGGCCCCCGGCCAGGATGATGGCGAAGGTATTGCGCGTCAGATGACTGATGAAGCGCATGTCGGTCTGTTCCCGCATTTCACAATAGGGCTGATGCGGACAGCTTGTGCTCATGGGCATTGCGGACCTCCCTAGTCACTGTTTTGGCTTATGATACTGCGGTAAGGGGGCCCTATGCTGCATGCCGACGCACTTTATCTGTTCAACGAAGGTCGAAATAATCAGGCTTATCGATTGCTCGGCGCCCATGCCGATATTTCCGGCACGACCTTCCGGGTCTGGGCGCCAAACGCCAGCCGGGTTTCGGTGGTTGGCGATTTCAACGGTTGGCATGGCGATGTGCACCAACTGCACCCGCTGGGCGAATCCGGCGTCTGGGAAATTGCTGTCGCCGAGGCCCATACTGGCAACCTTTACCGCTTCGAAATTACCAATCGCCACACCGGCGACAAGCTGATCAAGAGCGACCCCTATGGCCGTGGCTTCGAACTGCGGCCCGGTTCGGCGGCCTATGTCGTGCCGCCTTCAGCGCACGTCTGGGGCGATGCCGACTGGCTGCTGCAACGCGCCGGCTGGGACTGGCAGCAGGCCCCGGTCAATATCTACGAAGTGCATCCCGGATCATGGATGCGCCACCCCGACGGCAAGCCCTATCTGTGGGGCGAACTGGCCGAGCGACTGATTCCCTACGCACTGGCGCAGGGCTACACCCACCTCGAACTGCTGCCGATTACCGAGCATCCGCTCGACGAGTCCTGGGGCTACCAGACGACCGGCTATTTCGCGCCGACCGCGCGCTACGGCTCCGCCGACGAACTACGCGCCTTCGTAGACGCCTGCCACCAGGCTGGTCTGGGCGTGCTGCTTGACTGGGTGCCCGGCCATTTCCCGCAGGACGACTGGGCCCTGGCCCGCTTCGACGGCACGGCGCTTTACGAACACGAAGACCCGCGCCTCGGCCTGCATGCCGACTGGGGGACGCATATCTTCAACTACGGTCGGCACGAGGTGCGCAGTTTCCTGATGTCGTCGGCCCACTGGTGGCTGTCCGAATTCCATTTCGATGGCCTGCGCGTCGACGCCGTGGCCTCGATGCTTTATCTCGACTATTCACGCAAACATGGTGAGTGGCTGCCCAACAAGTTCGGCGGGCGGGAAAACCTGGAAGCCATCGACTTCCTGAAACAGCTCAATGCCATGGTGCACGGCGATTTCCCCGGGGCGCTGACCATTGCCGAAGAATCGACGGCCTGGCCGATGGTTTCCCGGCCGACCTACGTCGGCGGCCTCGGTTTCTCGATGAAATGGAACATGGGCTGGATGAACGACAGCTTGCGCTATTTTCACCGCGACCCGATCTACCGCCGCTGGCACCACAGCGAACTGACCTTCGGGCAGATTTACGCCTACAGCGAAAACTACGTGCTGCCCTTTTCGCATGACGAAGTGGTGCACGGCAAAGGCTCGCTACTCGGCAAGATGCCCGGCGATACCTGGCAACGCTACGCCAACCTGCGCCTGCTGCTCGCCTGGCAGGCCCTGACGCCGGGCAAGAAGCTGATGTTCATGGGGTGTGAGTTCGGTCAGCAAGGCGAATGGTCCGAAGGTCGCGAACTCGACTGGAGCTCGCTGGCCAATCCGGAAAATGCTGCCGCACAACGCCTGTCGGCCGATCTCAACCGCCTGTACCGCGACTTGCCAGCGCTGCACACCCAGGATTTCAGCCCCCTCGGCTTCGAGTGGATCGACTGCAACGACAGCGAACACTCGGTGCTGTCGTGGCTGCGTTGGGGCAAGGATGGCAGCTTTGTCGTCGTCGTTTTCAACTTCACGCCCGTGCCGCAAACCGCCTATCGTCTCGGCGTTCCCGAGGCGGGCACCTATGTCGAACTGCTCAATACCGATTCCGCCTTCTACGGCGGCAGCAACCTCGGTAACGGCGGTGCGCTAACTGCAACCAAAGGTGACTGGATGGGCCGTCCGGCCAATCTGGAAGTGACCATTCCGCCACTGGGGGCGGTGGTCTTGCGGCGCGAGTGAGCGGGTAGGTCAGGCATGGGCCATCGGTATGACCAGGCGCCAGGCCTTGAGTATCGAACGCTATTCGTTCAGACCGCGTAACTGAGCCTCGGCCCAAAGCGCCCCGGCAAAAGCCTTCCAGGCCGGACCGCCATGGCTTTCGATCCCCTGCCCGGCGCTCTTGGTCATGGTTTTGAGCATGATTCCCGCCAGGCCAAACAGGTCGACCTTGGCCATCAGCCGGTAGTCGACCGGGCTATTCGACGCGACTTTCAGATCTTCGGCCAGATGGTCGAAGGCTTCCCTGGCCAGCGCCCGGACCGCAGCCTGGTCCGACCAGTCGATGCCCAGCACAATGCCTTTGCGGACAATCTCGGCTTCAATTTCCTCGGTGTCCTTTGCGTAGTGGTCAAAACCGCTCATATTCGTCCTTTGGGATGGTCGGCCATGCGGGTAGTCGCATCAATGCGCGGCGATTGGTGGTCTATCGCCAGTCGCGACGGTCATGACGCTCGTGATCGTCATGGTCGTGGTGTCCGCGATGTTCTTCCCAGCCTCCACCCCGCAGGCGCCAGCGGCCATTGTCCTGTTCCCAGCGGTGCGGTACCCATTGTTGTCCGGGGCGTGGGGCTTCCCAGCGTCCTGGAACCCATTCGTGTCGATTGCCAGCCCAGTTCCAGAAGCCGTTAATCCAGACCTGGCTAACGACGGGGGGCGCACCCACGTATTCAACCCGTGGTGGCGGCGGGGCGATCATGACAGGCTCACGGTAGTAGGGGCGGCTCATCGGCGCGGGCGCCACGACGCAGCCGGAAAGAATGATGGCAGCGGCGATGGCGGTCAGTGCAAGTTTTATTTGCATTTGAATCCTCGGCGAGGGGGGTTCGGTCAGACGATAGTGATGTTTATACCGCGATCGGCATGCTGGCCGAACGGGTTTTACGAATTGTTTCAACCGGGATTGGCGTGTGGCAGGGGAGCCTAGAAACGCATCCCCAAGGAAATACGGGTCTGGTTGTCGAGCGAAAAATTCACCTTGTGATCCCGCGCCAAGCGAACGAATACCTCCTGGTAATCGTAAGTCAGCGCCAGCCCCTTGCCCGATACCGATGGATCATCCGGGCTCGCCCGGCCGTGCTTTTCGAACAGGTCGAGGGTCAGGCGTTGATCCTGCTCTGCTTGATAGCGGGCCACCACATGGGTAACGACTTGCTCGGTATGCAGACGGTTGTCTTTGACTGTATAAAGTGAAAGGTTGGTGCTTGGCAGCAGACGGGTGCCCAGGCCATAGACAACGGAATCGTTGGGGTCGAAATTCAGGTTGTAGTAATCCTTGGCATTGGTCCGGCCCAGCCCCAGCAAGGCATAGACAGCAGAGCCCAGTTCCAGGTTGACCGCGCCGCCGGCAAAACCATGGCTAGCCCACTGGAACGAGGGCACCAGCTTGGCATAATCCGACGCCAAGGTCAGTTCATAGCCACTCCGTGTCTGCTCGAACTCGCTGCCGCGCTGGTAGTAGCCCAGCCAGACCGCATGCGGGCCATGGTTTGCCCGCAAATTGACGTCCACTGCCGAGTGCTGATTGCTGGTCGCGTAATATGAAGGCGTCAGCTTGAACGCCCATTCGCTGGCGTCGTCGGCTGGTTGCTCAGCCCCGCCGGGGCGCGAAGCATCGGCGTTCGCGCCAAAGGCAACGAGCAGCAGGGGCAGCAAAAGGGTATGTTTATTGTTCATCGCTGCCTATGATAACAATCGAATATGATTGGATAGATGAACGGGCCACATTTCAGATGACTGATAGCGTTTCCTTGCCCAGCCGGTATCCGGCCATTGTCCGGGTGATTCTGGCTCGCCCACGCCTGGCCGTCAGCGTCCTGTCCGGCCTGCTGGTGGGTTGGTTGATTCCCGAGAGCCTTGTCCAGCATGGGGTCACGCGGGCGATTGTCGGGTGGAATATCGGTGCATGCCTCTATCTGGCCCTGGCCGCCCACATGATGTTCTGGTCGTCCCATGAACGGATGCGGGCCCGGGCCGGACAGCAGGATGAGGGACGCCGGCTGATCCTGGCGATGGTCATTGTCGCAGCCCTGGTTTCCCTGGGGGCGACCGTGGCTCAACTGAGCGTTGCCAAGGATTTGTCGGGAAGTGCCAAGTTCGCCCATGTCGCCCTGGCTGCATTGACGATCCTGACCGCATGGGCGTTCACCCAAACCATGTTTGCCCTCCATTACGCTCATGACTACTACACAGCTGAAGATGGTAGACAGCGCGGGGGGCTGGAGTTCCCCGGTGGGCATGCCCCTGACTATGGCGATTTCCTGTATTTCGCCTGCGTCATCGGCACCTCGGGGCAAACTGCCGACGTCAGCTTCACTGGCCGATCAATGCGCCGAACCGGTCTGCTCCATTGCGTTCTGGCCTTTTTCTTCAACACTACGGTCCTTGCCCTGACGATTAACATCGCTTCCGGGTTGATCTGACCGCCCATATTTCCAAGGTTGCATCATCGTGTCGACATCGAAACTCTTGAAGCGCTGTCTCGCGCTACTGCTAACCAGCCTGCTTTTCGGTTGCACCCTGCTGTCGTCGTGGCACTGGGAAAAGAGCGGGGCGAGCGAGGCTGAGTATTCATTCGATGAAGCGCAATGCAAGGCCAAGACCTATGCTGGCAATGACGGGGCGGTGACCAATGCCACCGTTCGGCGGATGCACGGCTGCATGGAGGCCAAGGGCTGGCGCAAGGT
>JAGTRV010000045.1 GCA_018262245.1 Pseudomonadota bacterium
TCTATGCCTTCCTCGAGAGCTGGAAGCGATCCGAGAAAGTCCAGATGGCGATGGACCGCCTCCTTCTTCGGGTTCCCGTTTTCGGCGATATCGTGCGGAAGTCAGTAATCGCTCGGTGGACCAGAACTTTGTCCACGATGTTTGCGGCAGGCGTTCCGCTTGTCGAATCACTCGAATCCGTTGGCGGAGCAGCAGGGAATCATGTCTATAAAGTTGCCACCCGGCAGATCCAGAGTGAAGTTTCTTCCGGTACCAACCTGACTACCGCAATGCAGAATGTGAACCTTTTCCCTAACATGGTCACGCAGATGGTTGCTATTGGTGAAGAGTCTGGAGCACTGGATTCGATGCTCTCCAAGGTAGCCGACTTTTTCGAGGCAGAAGTTGACGACGCGGTGGAAGCGATGTCTAGCCTGATGGAACCAGTCATCATGGTCGTGCTCGGCACCTTGATCGGCGGCATGGTCGTCGCCATGTACCTGCCCATCTTCAAACTGGGATCGGTGGTCTGATGCTTCCTGAAACGCAGGGCGGCCTGGCTGCCGTAGCTGGGCTACTTGGTTTGTGCGTCGGTAGTTTCCTCAACGTCGTGATCCACCGACTACCCAAGATGATGGAGCGGGAGTGGCTCGGACAATGCGCGGAATTGCGGGGCGAAACCGCACCTGCCTCCCTTGAAGCATTGTCGTTGGCAAAACCACGCTCCCGCTGCCCTGACTGTGGCCACCAAATAACAGCACTGGAAAACATTCCGCTGCTAAGTTATCTATTTATCCTGAAGGGAAAATGCTCCGGGTGCGGATGCCGGATATCTCCGCGTTACCCGATCGTCGAGGCGATTACCGGACTACTGTCTGCTTACGTTGCCTGGCACTTTGGCCCGACTACGCAGACAATCGGCGCTCTGCTGCTGCTCTGGGCGCTGATCTCACTTTCTGCCATTGACCTGGACACCCAGCTCCTTCCTGACTCAATCACCCTGCCTTTGCTCTGGCTGGGACTACTCTTCAACCTCTGGAACACTTATACCGACCTCCCGTCAGCCGTCATCGGCGCCATCGCCGGCTACCTAGCCCTTTGGAGCGTCTTCTGGCTATTCAAGCTAGCCACGGGCAAGGAAGGCATGGGCTATGGCGACTTCAAGCTCCTTGCTGCACTGGGTGCATGGCTAGGCTGGCAAATGTTGCCTGCAATCATCCTGCTCTCTTCAGTTGTTGGAGCCGTTGTCGGTGTCACGCTGATCGTCGTTGCCCGTCACGGCCGCAACATTCCTATTCCTTTCGGCCCTTATCTGGCGGCAGCCGGAGGAATTGCCCTTTTCTGGGGCGCGCAGATCACGAACACTTACCTTGGCATGATCGCTTGAAATAACGCAAGTCGACCCAATATTGGGTATTCAGACTCTCGGTTATAATTCAAGGTTTTGGAGGACTCCCATGCCGATTTACGAATATCGCTGTGATTCCTGCGGCTTCCAGAAAGAGCATCTGCAAAAGATGAGTGATCCGCAGTTGACCACCTGCCCAGCATGCAACAAGGAAAGCTATAGCAAACAGCTTTCGGCCGCCGGCTTTCAGCTCAAGGGCAGCGGCTGGTATGCCACCGACTTCAAGGGAGGCAGCAAGCCGTCTACCCCGCCGGCGTGTCAAACCGGGGAAGGAAGCTGCTCGTCGTGCGTGGCCAACTGATCAAGCGCTATTTCATTACCGGGCTCCTGATCTGGGTCCCGCTGGTTATTACCGGCTGGGTGCTGTCGCTCATCGTCAGCACGCTTGATCAATCCTTGCGCCTGCTTCCCGAAGGAATGCACCCGCAAAGTCTGGTCGGTTTCCCTATTCCTGGCGCCGGCGCAGTACTGACTTTGGCCATGATACTGTTTACAGGCCTGCTGGCCGCCAATTTTATCGGGCAGAAGCTGGTTGTCTGGTGGGAAAAGCTGCTGGCCCGCATCCCCGTTGTCAACTCGGTCTATAACAGCGTCAAGCAAGTTTCCGATACGCTGTTCTCCCCCAATGGCAACGCCTTTCGCAAGGCCCTGCTCGTCCGCTACCCCCACCAGGGCAGCTGGACGATCGCCTTTCAGACTGGGCAGCCTGGCGGTGACATTGTCAATCACCTGGATGGCGACTATGTCAGCGTCTATGTCCCGACCACCCCCAATCCGACCTCAGGCTTCTTCCTAATGATGCCGGTCAAGGATGTGGTCGAACTCGACATGACGGTCGATGAAGCACTTAAATACATTATCTCGATGGGTGTCGTGGCGCCTCAGCCCCACCCTCGCGTCGTTACCAACACCTGAATCAACCGGAAAGTTTCATGCGTACCCATTATTGCGGACAACTCAATGCCGCCCTTGACGGGCAAATCGTTACCCTGTGCGGCTGGGCTCACCGTCGACGCGACCACGGCGGCGTCATCTTCATCGATTTGCGCGACCGCGAAGGCCTCGCCCAGGTGGTTTGCGACCCTGATCGCGCTGACACCTTCAAGATCGCCGAATCCGTCCGCAACGAGTTCTGCCTGAAGATTACCGGCAAGGTGCGCCCGCGCCCGGCTGGCACAACCAATGCAAACCTTACTTCCGGCGAAATTGAAATTCTTTGCCACGAGATCGAAGTTCTGAACCCGTCCGTCACGCCGCCGTTCCAGCTGGATGAAGACAATCTCTCCGAGAACGTTCGCCTGTTGCACCGCGTCATCGACCTGCGTCGCCCACAGATGCAGAACAACCTGATGCTGCGCTACAAGACATCCCGTGCCTTCCGCCGTTTCTTGGACGACAACGGCTTTATCGACATCGAAACGCCGATGCTGACCAAGTCCACCCCGGAAGGTGCCCGCGACTATCTCGTGCCGTCACGTGTCCACCCCGGCCAGTTCTTTGCGCTGCCGCAGTCGCCGCAGCTCTTCAAGCAGCTGCTGATGGTCGCTGGCTACGACCGCTATTACCAGATCGTCAAGTGCTTCCGCGACGAAGACCTGCGCGCTGACCGTCAGCCGGAATTTACCCAGGTCGATATCGAAACCTCGTTCATGAGCGAGGCCGAGATCATGGCGCTGACTGAAAAGTTGATCCGCACCGTCTTCAAGGAAGCCATCGACGTCGATCTGCCGGATTTCCCGCGCATGACCTACGCCGAAGCCATGCACCGCTTCGGCTCCGACAAGCCGGACCTGCGTGTAACGCTGGAACTGACTGAAGTCACCGATGCCTTCAAGGACGTCGCCTTCAAGGTCTTCGCCGGCGTTGCCAACAGCGAAGGCGGCCGCATTGCCGCCATGCGCATCCCGGGCGGCGCCACGCTGACCCGTGGCGAAATCGACGCCTACACCCAGTTCGTCGGCATCTACGGGGCCAAGGGCCTGGCTTACATCAAGGTCAACGATGCGAGCCAGATCAACGAAACCGGCCTGCAGTCGCCGATCGTCAAGAATCTCTCGGAAGCCTCACTGAAGGCCGTCATCGAACGCACCGGCGCCCAGTCCGGCGATCTGATTTTCTTCGGCGCCGACAAAGCCAAGATCGTCAACGATGCCCTCGGCGCGTTGCGCATCAAGATCGGCCACGAAAAGGGCTTCGTCACCGGCGCCAAGTGGGCACCGCTGTGGGTCATCGACTTCCCGATGTTCGAGTATGACGACGAATCCAAGCGCTGGACCGCCTGCCACCACCCGTTCACCAGCCCCAAGGACGAGCATCTCGACCTGCTGGTCAGCAATCCGGGCAAGTGCCTGGCCAAGGCCTACGACCTGGCGCTGAACGGTTGGGAACTGGGCGGCGGCTCGGTACGTATTCACCGTTCCGACGTGCAGGAAAAGGTCTTCTCGGCCCTCAACATCGGTCCGGAAGAGCAGCAGGCCAAGTTCGGCTTCCTGCTTGACGCCCTGAAGTACGGCGCCCCGCCGCACGGCGGCCTGGCTTTCGGCCTCGATCGCATCGTCACGATGATGACCGGCGCCGAGTCGATCCGCGACGTGATTGCCTTCCCGAAGACCCAGCGCGCCCAGTGCCTGCTGACCGACGCACCGAGCGGTGTCGACGAGAAGCAACTGCGGGAACTGCACATCCGCCTGCGCCAGAAGGTTGAAACTCAAGTTGAAGTCGGCCAGCCCTAAGCAAGCATGCTGATCTTTCTGCGCTTCCTGATCGTTGCCTGGTTGGCGATCGGAAGCGCATTTGCTTTTAGCTTTGACCGTAGCGCCTCTGCCGATAGCGTGGCAAGCTCGGACTTGCCGCGTGAGGCCCGACAAACGCTGGTTTTGATCAAGGAAGGCGGACCATTCCCCTACGAGCGCGACGGCATTACATTCGGTAATTTCGAAAAACGTCTGCCGCTCCACCCTCGGGGATACTACCGGGAATACACCGTCAAAACGCCATGGCGTCAGGACCGCGGTCCACGTCGCATCATCTCCGGACAAGGTGGCGAGTATTACTATACCGACGATCACTACCGCAGTTTCCGGCGGATTAAGGACTAGGCGCCTCGCGATGAACGAAATCATGCTCAAGAATGCCGGCGCTTCGGGCGTCTATTACCTGAGTCCCCCCCGCCAGTCCGCAATCAAAGCAGCTGCCTCCCGCGCGCGCTTTTGCGTCCTTGCCGCCAGCATTTCCAAGGCATCGTCTATCGAAGACGTCCTGGCCGAACTTGGGTCTGCATTCAAGTTCCCAACTTGGTACGGCACAAATTTTGACGCCCTTTGCGATTGCCTGACCGACCCGGACTGGCAACCCGCAAAAGGACATGTACTCCTGATTAACGGATTAGCCAATCTGCGCGCCGCCCACCCTGATGATTTTGCGACGCTGATCGCAGTTCTACAGGCAGCTGCGGAAATTCGTCGCGACTCGCACAGCCCCTTCTGGATACTCATTGACACCCCGGCGCGCGACATTCCTGTGCTTGCCGAGGCATGACCGGGACCAAGCAGCCGGTCTCGGTTCTGGTTGTAATCCACACGCCGGCACTCGACATACTCGTCCTCGAAAGAGCTGCCCATCCCGGGTTCTGGCAATCAGTAACCGGTAGCCGGGAAGAAAACGAGCAACTGATTGACACTGCCCGTCGCGAAGTCCTTGAGGAAACGGGGATCGAGGCAACCAGAGAGTCTTTCGTCGACTGGTTGATGACCAACACCTACGAGATATTCAGCGAATGGCGGCACCGCTACGCACCTGGCATCACCCATAACACCGAACACGTCTTTAGCCTGCAGGTGCCGCAACGAATCGACATTGCCACCGCCCCGGATGAGCACCGAAGCTGGCGATGGCTTCCCTGGCAGCAAGCCGCCGACCTGTGCTTCTCATGGAGCAATCGGGACGCCATCCTGATGTTGCAGCAGCGACTCGGTTCAAGGACTTGAAACCCCAAAAAAGCCTCCTATATTGGTATCAGGAAAGTTTGATCAACCAAGGAGGCAAGCATGGCAAACATCACTCGACTCGATCCATTCGACGATCTTTTCCGCGGCTTTTTCGTTCGCCCTGTTGATTTCAATAGCGCGCAAGCTCAGTCGCCATCGATCAAGATGGATGTGAAGGAGAAAGGCGATAGTTACTTGGTACACGCCGAACTGCCGGGTGTCAAAAAGGAGGATATTCACGTTGTCGTCGATGGCAACCAGGTATCCATCAGCGCCGAAACCAAGCAGGAAAAGGAAGTCAAGGAAGGGGATCGAGTCCTTCGCTCCGAACGCTATTTCGGCAAGGTATCACGCTCCTTTCTGCTTGAGCAGGATCTCGACGACACTAAGGCAACTGCCAAATTCAACGACGGCGTCCTTGAACTGACACTGCCGAAACGCACCGCCAGTCCGAACAAAAAACTGAATATCGAGTAAGCCAAGCGATTCCAAGCAGCAAGGCCGGACCCCGTTCCGGCCTTTTTCTTTGTACAATCCGCGGCGATTCTACTTGGAGCCCGCCATGAGCATTGAAGACCTGTCCCCCGGCACCAAGGCCGCCGTTCTGGCCGAAGCCCTCCCCTACATCAAGCGTTTCCACGGCAAGACCATCGTTGTCAAATACGGCGGCAACGCGATGACCGACGAGCACCTGAAAAGCTGTTTCGCTCGCGATGTCGTGCTGCTGGAACTGGTCGGCTTCAACATTGTTGTCGTTCATGGCGGCGGCCCCCAGATCGAAAGCCTGCTTGCCCGTGTCGGCAAGAAGGGTGAATTCATCCAGGGCATGCGCGTCACCGATGCCGAGACCATGGAAGTTGTCGAAATGGTCTTGGGCGGGCAGGTCAACAAGGACATCGTCAATCTGATCAACCAGCACGGTGGCAAAGCCGTCGGCCTGACCGGCAAGGATGGCAATTTCATCCGCGCCAAGAAGTTGATGCTGGAGGACAAGGACAACCCGGGTGACCTGATCGACGTTGGCCAGGTCGGCGAGATCGTCTCCATTGATCCGACACTGATCGACCACCTCGACAAGGGGGCCTTCATCCCCGTGATCGCCCCGATCGGTGTCGGCAAGGATGGCGAGACCTACAATATCAACGCCGACGTCGTCGCTGGCAAGATCGCCGAAGTCCTCAAGGCCGAGAAGCTGGTCCTGCTGACCAACACGCCGGGCGTACTCGACAAGAATGGCGATCTGATTACCGGCATCACGCCCAAGCAGATCGACGAAATGGTCGATGATGGCACACTGTCCGGCGGCATGCTGCCCAAGATCGGCTCCGCGCTTGATGCCGCCCGCAACGGCGTCAAGGGGGTTCACATCATTGATGGCCGTGTCGAGCATGCGCTGCTCCTGGAGATTCTGACCGACCATGGCGTCGGCACGATGATCAAATCGCATTGACATCGGCAGCAGAAATGAAAAGCCCGCAACTGCGGGCTTTTTCAATTGCACTTAGAGTATCGCAATGAAGAAACCTGCCTGGCTATTCGACCTCGACAATACGCTGCACAACGCAACGCCGCATATCTTCCCGCATATCAACCGTTCGATGCGCGAATACATCGAACGTCATCTGGGCGTAGACGAGCACGAGGCGACGCGTATTCGGCAAGATTACTGGGATCGCTACGGCGCCACCCTGCTCGGACTGATGCGGCACCACGACACCGACCCGAATCACTTTCTCCGGGAAACCCATCAGTTCATCAATCTGAAGCAGATGGTCGTATTCGAGAAGCCACTGATTCATATGCTGAATCGCCTCCCTGGTCGGAAGATCATATTTTCGAATGCACCGAGGCATTATACGGAAGCGATTCTCGCCATCACTGGACTAAAACCCTGCTTTGACGCCATATATTCGGTAGAGAACCTCCATTTTCAGCCGAAGCCAATGCTGGCCGGATTCCGTGCATTACTAAAGGCGGAACACCTCAATCCGCGCAACTGCATCATGGTCGAAGACAGCCTGGCCAATCTGGTCAGCGCCAAGAAACTCGGCATGAAAACCGTGTGGGTAAGCACTGGCTTACGTCAATCGCCTTTTGTAGACGTCAAAATAAGCTCTGCCCTACAGTTATCAAAACGCTGTAGCCGATTATAATTTTCGGGCAAAAACCAATAATCACAGAGGGGATATTCATGGCGAAAAAACCGGGCGAACGCCGCCTGCAAATCCTGCAGACGCTGGCGGAAATGCTGGAAACTCCAAAGGGGGAGAAAATCACTACCGCCGCCCTGGCCGGCAAACTGGAATGCTCAGAAGCAGCCCTTTACCGCCACTTCGCCAGCAAGGCACAGATGTTCGAGGGACTGATCGAGTTCATCGAACAAAGCCTGTTCAGCGTGATCAACCAGATCACCACCGAGGAAACTGAAGGCTTCAAGCAAATCGAATTGATCATCGGCCTCTTGCTACGCTTTGCCCAGAAAAACCGCGGCATGACTCGCGTGCTGATCGGCGATGCCCTGGTCAATGAAAACGAACGTCTGCAAATACGCATCAACGCCCTGCTCGACAAGGTCGAAGCCGCTCTGAAGCAAGCCTTGCGGATCGCCGCAACCCAGGAAAACCTCAAGCCAGATGCCGACTTCGGCGCCTTGGCCAATCTGCTGCGCTGCTATGTCGTCGGTCGCTGGGAGCAATATGCGCGCAGTGGCTTCAGCCGCGAACCGCTGACCCAATGGCCGCAGCAATGGCCCATGCTTTACTTCGCCTGCCTGTCGCAATCCGGCGCGCCGGGCGCCTGAAAAGATAAAGGGCGGCCAAGGCCGCCCTTTATGCGTACCGCAACGCCACTCAGCGCTTCAGGTATTCGGCCGCATCAAGTGCGAAGTAAGTCAGGATGCCATCGGCTCCGGCCCGCTTGAAAGCCAGCAGACTCTCCAGCACGCAAGCCTTCTCATCCAGCCAGCCGTTCTGCGCTGCGGCCTTCAGCATCGCATACTCACCACTGACCTGATAAGCATAGGTCGGCACCTTGAACTCATCCTTGATACGGCGGACGATGTCCAGATACGGCATGCCCGGCTTGACCATGACCATATCAGCGCCCTCCTCCAGGTCCAGCGCTACTTCACGCAGCGCCTCATCGGTATTCGCCGGATCCATCTGGTAAGTGTATTTGTTCCCCTTGCCCAGATTACCGGCTGAACCGACCGCGTCACGGAAGGGGCCGTAGAAGCTGGAGGCATACTTGGCTGAATACGCCAGGATGCGCGTGTAGATCAGGCCAGCCGCTTCCAGCTCAGCCCGGATACGGCCAATCCGGCCATCCATCATGTCCGAAGGCGCCACGACATCAGCCCCGGCTTCGGCATGGCAAAGCGCCTGCTTGGCGAGCACATTGAGCGTCTCGTCATTCAGTACGTAACCTGTTTCGTCAATCAGCCCATCCTGACCATGGCTGGTATAGGGATCAAGCGCCACATCGGTGATCACACCAAGGTCCGGAAATTCACGCTTCAGTGCCTTGATAACGCGCGGCACCAGACCGTGCGCATTGAAAGCCTCCTCGGCGCCCAATGATTTCAGCGAGGCATCAACCACCGGGAACAAAGCCAAGGCGGGAATACCCAGCTTCACCGCGCGCTCTGCCGTCTTCAGCAAGACGTCCAGAGACTGGCGCTCGACGCCGGGCATCGAAGAAACCTTTTCGATACGCCCTTCGCCTTCCAGAACGAAAACAGGGTAAATAAAGTCATCAACCGTAAGCACAGACTCCCGCATCAAACGGCGGGAAAAATCGTCGCGCCGCATCCGACGCATCCTGGTTCCGGAAAAACCACCGCTAACAACAGCCATGTTTCAACCTCTATCAACTCGACACTGAAAAATTTTCCAACAACCCGGAACTTATCGCCTTGACCCGCGTCAGAGTTCCCAGATGGCACGCGCTGTCTCCCGCTTCACCTCCCTGAGCGGGTGCCTTGACAACGTTAGGGCATTTTGGCCCCCGGACTCCCCTTATCCGGGGGCCCTTTGTTTTCTTTCTGCTTGATCTCGATATCGAGCCAGCTAGCGAGCACACGCTCAGCCTCTTCGACACCAGCCTTTTTCAGACTGGAAAAGAGCTGAACCGAGTAAAGATCTGCATCACCCCAAGTCGCCACTTCCGCTTTGACTGAACGTAGCGCCTTCGTCTGATCCTGACGGCTCAACTTGTCGGATTTGGAAAGAAGGATATGGATGGGGCGCCCAGTCGGACGGAACCAGTCGATCAAGCGCAGATCAAGATCCGTCATCGGTCGGCGAATGTCCATGATGACGACCAAGCCAGCCAACTGATCGCGCTTGCTCAGATAAGGCCCGATCAGGCCTTCCCACTGGGAACGGATAGCCTCTGGCGCCTTGGCGTAGCCATAGCCGGGCAAGTCGACAAAATACTTGCCTTCGTCCAGTGTGAAATAGTTGAGATGTTGCGTTCGACCTGGCGTTTTGCTGACGAAAGCCAGCCGAACCCGACCAGCCAAGGTATTGATCGCTGAAGATTTTCCGGCATTGGAGCGACCGGCGAAGGCGACTTCGCGGACAGAGTCCTGCGGCAAGTCACGAAGATTGGCGACGGTCGTCAAAAAGACCGCCTTCTGGAACAGAGGCATAAAAAACTCGGATGACCCGCCTAGGAAAAGGGGAACTAATATAGAATAACAGGTTTGTAACCTCCGTTCCGGCCAAAGCGCCCATAAACGCGCATTAGGAGTTCGAAAATGATCCGTACAGCGGCAATGGCAATTCTTCTTGCCACCAGTTTCATCACCCACGCTTCTGAAGAAGCCCATGCCAAGGCAGACCCCGCCAAGGGCAAAGTCATCGCCGAATCCATCTGTGTCGCCTGCCATGGCGCCGATGGCAACAGCCCAGTTTCCGCCAATCCGAATCTGGCCGGCCAAGGCGAACAATATATTTACAAGCAGCTGAAGAACTTCAAGGCTGCCGACGGCAAGCCGGCTGCTCGTAACAACCCGATCATGGCTGGCATGGCCGCTCCGCTGTCCGACGAAGACATGAAGAACGTTGCCGCCTGGTTTGCCAGCCAGAAGCAAAAGCCGGCTGCCGCCAAGGATGAAAAGCAGATCGCATTGGGCCAGAAGATTTGGCGCCAGGGTGATTTCAAGAAGGGTGTTCCGGCCTGTGCCGGTTGTCACGGACCGGCTGGTGCCGGCCTACCTGCCTTGTACCCGCGCCTGTCAGGCCAGTTCCCGGAATATACCGAAGCTCAGCTGAAGACCTTCCGCACCGAAGAGCGCGCCAATGATCCGGAAAAGATGATGCGCATGATTGCCGCCAAATTGTCTGACGTCGAAATCAAAGCTGTCGCCGAATACGCCGCTGGCCTGCGCTGAACCGCGCTCCTGCAGATAAAAGGCAGCTTCGGCTGCCTTTTTTGTTTTTCTGTGCTTGGCAGTGCACCTCGGGGGGGCTAGACTGGACATACCCATTCCCAACGGAGCAGGAGACAAGACATGAAGACGCTCAAGCAGCTTCTATCGGGCAGGAATCGCCCGCTGGCCGTCGTAGCACCCAGCGATACCGTCTATCACGCGCTGACCGTCATGGCGCAGCACGAGGTTGGCGCGCTGCTGGTACTGGATGGCGAGCAACTGGTTGGCATATTTTCAGAACGTGACTACGCCAGAAAAATCATTCTCCAAGGCAAAACATCCAAGGAAACCCTGGTCCGCGAAATCATGAGCGACCGGGTTGCTTACGTGACGCCAGGTTCGACGCTGGATGAATGTATGGCGCTGATGACCGAAAAACGCTTTCGCCACCTCCCTGTCCTTGACGAACAGGGCGGCATTGTCGGCATGATTTCAATCGGTGACTTGGTCAAGGAAACCATCAGCGATCAGAAATTCCTTATCGCCCAATTGGAACATTACATTGCAGGTTGAAATGTCAGGCAGCAGCGTTCATTTTCGCATTCTTGAAGACATCGCCCGAGATCTCTCGGGCGATGTCAATTTCCCCACATGCATGGATGCCGCAATTCTTGTTCGCAACACCTTAAGGAACCCTGAGGCCGACCTAGAGCAAGTCATTCAGGCAATTGGTGTCGAACCCCTGATTGCCAGCAAACTGCTAAGACTCGCCAACTCGGTTAGCCACAACCCTAGAGGGGAGCGCATTTCAGACCTGGGCGCCGCAATTACACGATTGGGTTTCGATATTGTTCGAACGACATCCCTGGCAGTCGCGATGGACCAGATGTTGAAATCCAAGAACCTGTCGGCTTACGACCGAATTTCGCAACAGACCTGGGAAAACTCGGTGCAGGTCGCCGCAATCGCCCGGGTACTGGCTCGTCATCTGGGCCGCATTCATCCTGATGAAGCCATGCTGGCCGGACTGGTCCATAACATTGGCGTTTTTTACTTGATGTATCGCGCCGCTGAGTATCCGGAATATCGTGATAACGAAGCAGCAATGCTCGAACTCCTCGCCGGATGGCACGAAGGCGTTGGCGAAAGCCTGCTGCACATTCTTGGCCTGCCTGATTCGATCACCGATGCGGTTCGCGATCAGAATCAGTTGCGCAGCATCGAAACGCCCTGCTCGATCAGTGACGTACTCCATTTCGCCAAATTACTGGCTGACACCCAACCGGCTTGGCAAACGGCCAACCTCGATGCCCAGCAAACCGCGGCGCTTGCGGCTGAACGCTCACGCTATGCCGATCTGCTGCAAGAGGCCGAGGAAGATATCCTCGAACTACGCGCCGCCCTTTCTGCCTGAACCAGCGGACTTTCTGGCAGTCTGACATTCAGTCCTTGCCGGATTTTCTGTAAGGATTTCGGGCGAATGCCGACTATTAGGCATTCCTACAGAAAGGAAACGCCATGCTGATTCGTCGCCCCACCGCCCTCCCTTCCTCTGAAATCACCGATTCGGCAATTTATGCCAGCCGCCGAGACTTCATTCGGACGCTGCTGCTCGGCGCCGGTACCGCTGGATTCGGCCTGAGCCACGGCGCTGACGCTGACGATCGAACCGGTCAGTCTTTGGGAAGCCTGATCAACAGTCCCTTTTCGTTGCATGACGACAAGCCCACCCCCTTCAAGTCGATGACCAGCTACGGGAATTTCTACGAGTTCGGCCCGGACAAGGAAAGCCCCGCCAAACACGCCCACCGCCTGCGCACCCGCCCCTGGACAGTGACCGTCGATGGCGAGGTCAAGGCCGCCAAAACCTTTGCGATCGAGGACATTTTGAACTGGGCACCGCTTGAAGAGCGGATTTACCGGATGCGCTGTGTCGAGGGCTGGAGCGCTGTCGTGCCGTGGGTTGGTTTCCCCTTCAGTGAACTGCTCAAACGCGTCGAAGTGACTGGCAATGCCAAGTTCGTCGAATTCTGGAGCCTGGCCGACCCCGAGCAGATGCCTTACATTCGCCTCCCCCTTCTCGACTGGCCATATCGTGAGGCTCTCCGACTCGACGAAGCGCGTCACCCACTGAGCATCATCGCCGTCGGCATGTACGGCGAAGTCATGCCCAAACAGAATGGGGCGCCGCTGCGGCTGGTCATTCCATGGAAGTATGGGTTCAAGGGCGCAAAATCCATCGTTCGGATTCGTTTTGTCGAGAAACAACCCGAAACAACATGGATCAAGTCCTCCCCGGACGAGTATGGCTTTTACTCCAACGTGAATCCGGATGTACCCCACAAGCGCTGGAGCCAGAGCCACGAACGGCGCCTTGGCGAATTCCTCAAGCGCAAGACCCTGCCTTTCAACGGCTATGCCGAACAAGTGGCTGGCCTGTATGCCGGCATGGATTTAAGGAAAAATTTCTGACATGAGCTTTAACCCCGACGCCCGCCAACTGGGCTTGATCAAGATCGCCGTTTTCATCGTTTGCCTGCTTCCCTTGGGACGTCTGCTATGGGCAGCCTATAGCGATGACTTTGGCCCCAATCCGGTTGAATTCGTGCAGCGATGGACGGGCAGCTGGACGTTCAATCTGTTGCTGATCACCCTGTGCGTCACGCCGCTACGCACGATCACCCAGTGGCACTGGCTGCTCAGGCTACGGCGTATGCTCGGCCTGTTCTGCTTCTTCTACGCCTGCCTGCATTTCCTGTCGTTCATCGGCTTTGATCATGCCTTCGTACTCGAGGATATTGCCAAGGACATCTACAAGCGGCCCTTCGTCAGCGCTGGCTTCGCCGCTTTCATTCTGCTGATTCCCTTGGCCGCAACATCGAGCAACTGGGCGATTCGCAAGCTGGGCGGCAGGAAGTGGCAAGAACTGCACCGCAGCATTTACCTGACCGGCATTCTCGCGACAATTCATTACTTCTGGCTGGTCAAGGCAACGGCGCTACTTTGGCCGCTGGCCTATTCGGTGGCACTGGCCGTCCTGCTTGGCTGGCGCATTCGCGAGCGCCGACGCAAGGCGATTCCGGTACCGCGGTTCCAGTCGGCCAAACCGCTGAAATTTTTCAAGCAGAAACCTGATTGATTTAGCCAAGCACGGGAAATCTCAGCACAGCAACTCGCTTAGCCCTTGCGTGGCAAATCGAAGCGAACGATCGCCCGGCCATCTGGCGTTTGCTTGGGCGCCGCTTTCCAGGCGTGCCCGTAGATCACCTCGAAGGTTGCCGGCAAACGGCCTTCCCGGCGCATACCTTCGTAGGCAGCTCGGGCGGCTTCCCATGCCTTCCGGCCAGTCAGGCCATGGCGCCGCGCCTTCATGGCGCACGCCGAGCCGGCTGCTCGCAAATCGGCAAACATCGCATCAAGATCATCGTAAGTCAGCGTGATGACTTCCATGTCCATGACCGGATCGGCAAAGCCGCAGCCAACCAGCATGTCGCCGAGGTCGTGCATATCGGCGAAGCGCTGGGTGTGCGCATAGCCATCGGCAAAAGCAGTCCGCAATTCCCTCAGCGTATCCGGCCCAAGGGTGGAGAACATCAGCAGGCCACCAACCTCAAGGACGCGATGCGCCTCGGCCAGCGCCGGTATCGGATCATCCAGCCAGTGCAGCAGCAGGTTGGACCAAACCATAGCGGCGGATCGGGCGAGCAGAGGCAAATTGGCCGCATCGGCCGCCAGACGCAATGGATCGCCATTCCCGCCGAGACCTAGCCAGCGCTGCCAAGCGGCCCGCGGCATTCGCCCAGCCGAGAGCATGGCCGGCGAAATATCCAACCCGATCAGTTCAGCATTGGGATAGCGTGCCGCCAGCCCGGGAAAACTGCCGCCGCGGCTGCAACCGAGATCGAGAATCCGCTTGGGCTGAAGATTGACGTAATCCAGACGCTCCTGCATCCGGCGATCGACTTCACGGACGAAAAAATCGCCTTCGTCGTAGGTTGCCGCAACACGGGAGAAGCGTCGACCGACTTGCTGCCGGTCGACGAAACCCAAATTCAAATTCGCAAGGCTCAAATTGCCTTGACACCCAGGCGGGCGAACAACGCATCATCGCGCTCGATATCCGGATTACCGGTGGTGAGCAGGAAGTCGCCGTAGAACATCGAGTTGGCACCGGCCAGGAAGCACATGGCCTGCAGCTCGTCACTCATTTCCTGACGGCCGGCCGACAGGCGAACCCAGGAAGTCGGCATGGCGATACGGGCTGCAGCGATCGTCCGCACGAACTCGAAAGGATCGAGACGCGGATTGTCAGCCAGCGGCGTACCGGGAATCGGCACCAGATTGTTGATCGGCACGGATTCCGGCGGTTTCGGCAGGTTGGCCAGTTGGACGATCAGTGCGGCGCGATTCTTGCGCGATTCGCCCATGCCGATAATGCCGCCCGAGCAGACGTTGATGCCGGCATCACGTACCTGGTCCAGCGTATCAAGACGGTCGTCATGCGTATGGCTCTTGATGACCTGACCGTAGAACTCCTTGTCGGTATCGAGATTGTGGTTGTAATAATCGAGACCGGCGTCCTTCAGCTTTTCAGCCTGGCCATCCTTCAGCATGCCCAGCGTCACGCAGGTTTGCATGCCGAGCGCCTTCACTTCACGCACCATGTCGAGCACGCGGTCGAGGTCATTGTCCTTTGGCCCCTTCCAGGCAGCGCCCATGCAGAAACGGGAGGCGCCCTTGTCCTTGGCGGCCTTGGCCGCAGCAACGACCTGGTCGAGCGGCATCAGGCGCTCGCGCTCGGTATCGGTATCGTAGCGAGCCGATTGCGAGCAGTAGCTGCAATCTTCGGAGCAACCGCCGGTCTTGACGGACAAGAGCGTCGAGCGTTGAATGGCATTCGGGTCGAAATTTTCGCGGTGCACGCCCTGGGCACGCCAGATCAAATCCATCAGAGGCATGTCGTAAAGACCAAGCACTTCCTCAACCGTCCAGCGACGGGCAGGGGCGGACGGGGAAGCAGAGGAAACGGCGGCGAGGGAGCTAGCTTGCATGAGAGGCCTTGCGTAAGAAATACTATAAAAATCAGATGCGAAGCGCATCGGTAATTATGAATTATCACGGACGCTCCGGCTCAATGTCAATTTTACCCCACCCCGGCGGACTCAAGGGCCTCGCCAGAAAACTCGGCAATGCACTATTACCCGGCAGTTGCCTGCTTTGTGGCGCGAACAGCCGGGACGAATTGCTCTGCCCGGAATGCAACGCGGACCTGCCCGGCCTCCCGCCCCAGCTTTGTCCGCTTTGTGCCGACCAGACCACGCACGGCGAACGCTGCGGTGCCTGCCTGAAAGATGCCCCCTATTTCGACCGCACCATCGCTCTTTTTCACTATGATTTCCCACTCGACCGGATCATTCACGCGCTGAAATACGGTCACCAACTGGCTGTGGCTCCCTGGTGCAGCCGACGGCTGGGCAGGCGGATAGCGGCAAATGAACTCGACTTGATCATTCCCCTCCCTCTGCATCCGCAACGCCTGATTGAGCGTGGTTTCAACCAGTCGGCTGAAATTGCACGAACGCTGGGCAACGATCTGAACATTCCGGTCGACCACACCAACGTGTTGCGCACGCGCCCTACAGCGCCCCAGGCTGATCTGCCGCACAAGGAACGCAAGAAGAACGTGCGTGGCGCCTTCGAATGTCGCACCGATCTCACCGGCCGGCGCCTGTTGCTGATCGACGATGTCATGACGACCGGCGCCACCGTCAATGAATGCGCCCGCGTCCTGAAATTACATGGCGCGGCATCGGTCACGGTCGCCGTGATTGCCCGTGCGCTCAGGCACTGATTCCGTGTTTTAATCCGCCCCTTTGATCGTTGGAAGCCAGCCGCGTGTTTGCCGTCGTTCTCTACCATCCGGAAATTCCGCCTAACACGGGCAACATCATCCGCATGTGCGCCAATACCGGCGCCGAACTGCATCTGGTCGAACCGCTGGGCTTTGACCTCAGCGACAAGCATCTGCGCCGGGCTGGCCTGGACTATCACGAATACGCGCGCATCGTACGCCATGCCGACTGGGCCGCCTGCAAGGCCGCACTGGCTGGACGGCGGCTTTTTGCGATGACCACAAAGGGAACAGCCAGCCCGTTCTCCACGGCGCTTGAGGCAAACGACGTTTTTGTCTTTGGCTGCGAAACGAGCGGCTTGCCACCCGAAATACGGGCTGAATTCAGCCCGGAACGATGCTTGCGTTTGCCGATGCTCCCCGGGCAACGCAGCCTCAATCTGTCGAATGCGGCGGCGGTGACTGTTTTTGAAGCCTGGCGCCAGACCGGCTTCCCGGGCTCGCTTTAAGCCAGCTCTTCCTTGGGATCGCGGGCCATCAACTGTTCAACCGCCTGAGCTGCCGTCAGACGGCCATCAAGAACGGCCGCAACAGCAGCACTGATCGGCATCTCGACGCCGAGCCTGGCCGCCAGCCGATCGACTTCCCGGGCGGTATAAACACCTTCAGCGACGTGCCCCAGCTCTTCGAGGATCTGCGGCAGCGACTTGTTCTGCGCCAACGCCAAACCAACCCGACGATTGCGCGACAGATCGCCAGTACAGGTCAGGATCAGATCGCCCATGCCAGCCAGCCCCATGAAAGTCTGACGATCAGCTCCCAGCGCCAGACCGAGGCGGGCGATTTCAGCCAGGCCACGGGTCATCAGCGCAGCACGGGAATTCAGGCCGAGGCCAAGCCCGTCACAAACACCGGTGGCAATGGCCAGGACATTCTTGACCGCACCACCGACCTCGACGCCAACCAGATCATCATTGGCATAAATGCGCAGGCGGGTCGTGTGCAATTGGCGAGCGGCCTCACGGGCAAAGGCCGGATCATTCGTGGCCAGCGATACCGCCGTCGGCTGCCCTGCGGCAACCTCTTCCGCAAAGCTCGGGCCGGAAAGGGCGCCACAGAGCGCCTCCTTGCCTAGCACCTCAGCAACCACCTGATGCGGCAACTTGCCACTACCAGCTTCAAAACCCTTGCACACCCAAAGCACAGGAAGCTTGCAACCAAGTGCCTGCAAGCGCTCAACCGTCGGCCGCAGTCCGGCAATCGGCGTAGCGACAACAAGCAACTCGGCACCGGCAACGGCCACCTCGAAATCAGTCGACACAGCGACTGACTCCGGCAATTTGTAGCCAGGAAAGAAGCGGTGATTTTCGCGAGTTTTGCGCAGATCATCCGCGACATCTGCCTCACGGGACCAGAGCGTCAGATCATGCTTGCCGGAGAAGGCGATGGATAGCGCCGTCCCCCAAG
>JAGTRV010000168.1 GCA_018262245.1 Pseudomonadota bacterium
ATTGGCGACCTGATGCTCGGATTCAATGCGGACACCAAGATCCTTCTGCATGCGATCGAGCGACTGCATCAGTGTGCCAATCTCGTCGCCGCGCGTCGTGTCGATCTGATTGTCGTACTTGCCGCCGCCGATTGCCGAGAAAACTGTCATTACCTCACCGACTGGCTTGGAGATCAATCGGCGCGATGCAAACAAGAGCAGCAGGCTGACAACGCCGAGTACCAACGGCACGGTCAACAAGACAAAATTACGGATCGATGCGGCATCCCGGGTGATTTCATCGACATAAGTGCCTCCGGCCACCAGCCATTCCCATTCAGGAATGCTGCCAAAAACAACCAGCTTATCTCGGGGGGAAGTCTCGCCTTTTTCCTTGTTGATCCTGGGATAACGAATCTCCCCCTGCTGTTTTTCCAGCATCTGGCGAATGAAGGTATTGCCGGCCGAATCCGTGGCATCGGCAATGCTGGTACCTTCCTTCTCCTTGACCTGATGCACAATCAGCGTGCCAGCCGTGGGGCCGGGATGCGAATCCAGAATGTAGTAATAGCCAGTTTCACCGATCTTCTGAGCGCGAATTTTTTCTATAAGGCTATTCAAGCCGTCGGTGATATCAACACCGGCAAACAACACACCAATCACCTTACCGTCGTTACTCTTGATCGCCTTATACCGTGCCGCATATTCACGTCCGAACAGCTTTGCCCGGCCGGCAAACTCACCGCCACCGATAATCCTGGCATAGGCAGGATGATTCTTGCCCAGGAAGGTACCGACGGCACGCTCGCCATTTTCCTTGGTCAGCGAGGTTGCGATCCGAACGAAATCATCACCCTGCCTCGCAAAAATCGTAACCACCCGACCTGTTGTTTTACGAAGGCGGTCAAGATTGGCGAAATTGAGGTTGAGAACAACATTGCCAGCTTTCAGAGTTGGCGTTGCCTGGTCGCCAATCTGTACCGTCTTGTCGGTCTGTAGCGAAAAATCTTCCCCGAGATCCTCGCTCAGTACATTAAGAACAACCGACACCGCCTGCTGGCGATCCTTGGCATAGTTGTCGATCATCATCATGACCGAGCCTACTTCCTGTTGAAGGTGCTGCTCGGCACTTTTTTCGGACAGATGGCTGACATAGCGATCCAGAAACAAGGCAAACCCGCACAGAATCAAGGCGATCCCGAGAGAGACGATGATCACCAGTTTGGCGGTCAGGGAGCGATTGGCAAAATTCACGATTTCCTCCGAAGTAATAGCTGCCTTATGGCTGGCAGTCTGCTCTTGTGTCCAGATCAGGGCTGGACATCAGGGACAAAATATCCGCAATGATGCAAGTGCGCCCCTCTATCTCCGCCAACCCCTTGATATAGGACGTATCAAAACTGGCAGAGAAATCTGGGGAGGGGTAAATATCTGTATTGGCCAGCATGATCACGTTCGAGACGCCATCAACGACGACACCAACGATGCGTGACCCAATGGCGAGAATAATGACCGTCGTCAGCACGCCATAGTCAACGCTGCTGCAGCGGAAACGGATGCGCAAGTCGTAGATGGGAACGATGTCGCCGCGCAGATTGATGACCCCCTTGATGAATTCGGGGGCATTGGGGATAGCGGTTACCGAGTCATAAGCACGGATTTCCCGCACGCACAGGATATTGATGGCATAGCTTTCTTCACCAAGAAGAAAGACCAGATACTCATGAATATCTGCTGTGATCTTGTCTTGAGACTCCGGAGGCATTGCCACACCATATTCATCAATGACAAATATTAGTTTATCGCCTAATTATATAAATAACAATAAATTCATCAAAATCAATAAAGCACGCCCGCTGGCGGTGAGAAGGAACTCAGCGCATGTAGATAGGAAGCCCGGGCAAAGTCGCTTGGGTTGGGCGAGTTTTGCTGGCTCATCGAGCCTTTCATCTGGGCCACCGAGCTGTACTCACGCTCATCCAGCCAGCGCGTCATCGCGGCAAGCACCTCGCCCAGCGCCTGTGGGCCACGCTTAAGCAGGGCACTGGCCATATGCGCGACGTCGGCACCGGCGAGCAGCATTTTCAGGGCATCTTCCGCCGTGTGGACACCACCGGTCGCCGCCAGCGACAGCTTGGTGCTGCCGCGCAGGATGGCGATCCAGCGCATGGCCAGCAGCGTATCGGCCGAAGATGACAATTGCACGCGATCGACCACGCTCAAAGTCTCCAGATCGATGTCCGGCTGGAAAAAACGGTTGAACAGCGAGATACCCGCCGCGCCGGCCATTTCGATTTGATGGACAAAATGGGGCAGCGATGAAAAGAAGGGCGAGAGTTTCATGCTGACGGGGATACTGACCACCGTCTTCAATTCCTGCAGCAAGGAAACATGGTGATCCTCGATGGCCTCGCAGGAAATTTTCGGGTCACTTGGCATGTACCAGGCGTTCAGTTCGAGGGCATCGGCCCCCGCCCCCTGCATTTCCTTGCCGAGTTCGACCCAGCCGCTCAGCGATGAACCGTTCAGGCTGGCCACCACGGGGATAGCGAGGCGCGACTTGAGGCGTTGAATCTGTTCGAGATAGCTGTCGAGCCGGCTCTGGTAGTCATGCCCAAATGGCAGATGCCCCGTCGCTTCGCCAAAAGTGTCGGGATGGACCAGAAAGCGGTCGATCATCTGCTCGTCGTGACGAACATCCTCCTCGAACAGCGAATGCATGACGATGGCTGCTGCACCAGCATCTTCGAGATGCAGCACGGCATCCAGATCGTGGCTGAGCGGTGTCGATGAGGGCACCAGCGGGTTTTTCAGCGACAGGCCAAGATAGGTTGTAGACAGATCAGGCATCGGGGGTCTCCTTCTTTTCGGCGGCCGCGTTGGCCGCATTCGCCTTTTCTTCGATGGCTGCTTCGGGCAGCGAGAGCTCGGAAAGCTCGACATATTCCTGATGCCGCAAGCGAGCATCCTTGCCGGCCTGCGCCATGAAATGGGCAGAGGCATCGGGGCGCAAGCGTTCAAGAACGGTGAAACGCGCTTCGTTGCGGGCAAAGTCGCTGAACGGGATGCTCGGCGCAGCACTATCGACCGACAGCGGGTTCTCACCCTGATCCCGGCGGCGCGGATCATAGCGGAGTAGCGGCCAGTGGCCGGACTTCACGGCCAGATCCTGCTGGCGATGGTTGTTTGACATGTCGACCCCGTGGGCGATACACGGGCTGTAGGCGATGATGATCGAGACACCGGGATAGCTCTCGGCATCCAGGAAGGCCTTCAGCGTATGCACGTCCTTGGCGCCATAAGCCACCTGCGCGACATAGACGTTCTCATAATCCATCGCGATGCGGGCCAGATCCTTCTTGCGATTCGGCTTACCGCCGGCTGCGAACTTGGCCACCGCACCGCGCGGCGTGGCTTTCGAGTTCTGGCCGCCGGTGTTGGAATAGACCTCGGTATCCAGCACAAGGATGTTGACGTCCTCACCGGACGACAGCACGTGATCCAGACCGCCAAAACCGATGTCGTAAGCCCAGCCGTCGCCGCCAATGATCCAGACACTACGGCGGATCAGGTATTCGGCTACCGCGGCAAGCTGGTCGGCCGCCGGCGTCGCGAGATGCGCGAGTTTCACCTGCAGTTCGGCCACCCGCTCGCGTTGATCGTGAATGCCGGCTTCGCTGCTCTGGTCGGCATTGAGCAAGGCCTGAACCTGGGCATCGCCAATTTCCAGCGCCATGGCACGCAGTTGAACGCGGGCGGCGTCGGCCAGCTTGTCAGTCGCCAGGCGCATGCCGAGGCCGAACTCGGCGTTGTCCTCGAACAGCGAATTGCTCCAGGCCGGGCCACGGCCATTGGCATCGGTGGTGTATGGCGTCGTTGGCAGGTTACCGCCGTAAATCGACGAACAACCGGTCGCATTGGCAACCAGCATGCGGTCGCCGAACAGTTGTGTCGCCAGCCGGATATACGGCGTTTCGCCGCAACCTACACAGGCACCAGAGAACTCAAACAGGGGTTGCAAGAGCATCGAGCCAGGCACCGTATTGCGCTTGGCGCTGCGCCGGTCGTAATCAGGCAGTTTCTGGAAAAAGGCCCAGTTAGCCGCTTCCTGCACACGCAGCGGTGGCTGGTCGGCCATGTTGATGGCCTTGCGCGAGACATTGGACTTGTCGCGAATCGGGCAGACATCGACACACAGCGTGCACCCCGTGCAATCCTCCGGTGCGACCTGATAGGTCATCTTCAAGCCAGCCGGGTAATCCTTGCTGCGGATGGCCATCTGCTTGAAGGTGGCCGGCGCCTCGGCGGCCAATTCGGCCGGGTAAGCCTTGACGCGAATGGCGGCGTGCGGGCAAACAAACACGCACTTGCCGCACTGGGTGCACAAATCGGTTTCGAGGACCGGAATCTGCAGGGCCAGGTTGCGCTTTTCGTACTTGGCCGTCCCGGTCGGGAAGGTGCCATCGGCCGGAAAAAGCGATACCGGCAGACTATCTCCCTTGCCGGCAATCAGCGGCAGCGTCAGCTTGCGGACGAAATCGGAGGCTTCCTGAGCGGTGCGTTCGGATACCCGGATTTCAGACGCGGCAAACTCGGCCGGCACAGCCACTTCGAGCAGGCAGGCCAGCGTCTTGTCGATGGCCCGGTAATTCAGTTCGGCAATGCGCCGGCCCTTGCGGCCATAGGTCTTTTCCACCGCATGCTTGATCGCCGCAATGGCCTCGTCCTGCGGCAGGATGCCTGAGATGGCGAAGAAGCAGGTCTGCATCACCGTGTTGATACGGCGCCCCATGTCGGCTTCGAGCGCCACCTGATAGGCATCGATCACGTAAAATCGGATGCGCTTGGCGACCATCTGCCGCTGCATCGCGGCCGGCAGGCTGGCCCACACTGCATCGGCCGGCACTGGCGTATTGAGCAGGAAAACCGCGCCCGGCGCCGCGTGCGCCAGCAAATCATGCGTTTCCAGGAATAGCGGCTGGTGGCAGGCGATGAATTTCGCATCGCCCTCGCCGGTCAGATAGGTCGAGCGAATCGGCTGCGGCCCAAAGCGCAGGTGCGACACGGTCATCGCCCCGGACTTCTTCGAGTCATAGACGAAGTAACCCTGGGCGAAAAGCTCGGTTTCGTCGCCGATGATCTTGATCGAATTCTTGTTGGCCGACACCGTGCCATCCGACCCCAGGCCATAGAACACGGCACCAAAGGTTTCGCGCACGGCGTCGGTGCGGAAATCTGGGTCATAAGGCAGCGACAGGTGTGTCACATCGTCATTGATGCCGACCGTGAAACGGCGTTTGGGCAATACGGCTGACAGTGCCTCAAAAACACCACAGACCATGGCCGGATTGAATTCCTTGGAAGCCAGTCCGTAACGCCCACCGATCACCTTTGGCAGCGTGGCGAAACGCGGCGTTTCACTCGCTGCATTCTCGGCCAGCGCGACCAGCACATCCTTGAACAGCGGCTCGCCGTCGGCGCCCGGTTCCTTGCAACGGTCGAGCACGGCAATCGCCTTGGTCGTCGTCGGCAGCGCCGCCAGCAGCACCTCCGGCGCCCACGGCCGGTACAGGCGCACCTTGAGCAGGCCGACCTTCTCGCCCTGGCGGTTCATGTGCTCGACGGTTTCCTGCCCGGTTTCGGCGCCGGAGCCCATCAGGATGATGACGCGCTCGGCATCCGGCGCTCCGACGTAATCGAACAGCTTGTATTGACGGCCAGTCGCCGCGCCGAACTGGTCCATGGCCTGCTGGACAGTACCGGGGAAGGCGTCAAACCACGGGTTCTGCGCTTCGCGAGCCTGGAAGAAGACATCGGGATTCTGCGAACTTCCGCGCAGCACCGGGTGTTCCGGCGACAGGGCACGGTGGCGTTGGGCGGCAATCAATTCCTGCGGCAACATTTTTTGCAGCACGGCATCGCCGACCGGGGCAATCTTTGCGACTTCGTGCGAAGTACGGAAGCCGTCGAAAAAGTGCAGCACCGGGATGCGCCCGGCCAGTGTTGCCGCCGAGGCGATGGCCGCCATGTCCTGCGCTTCCTGCACCGAATTGGAGGCGAGCAGCGCGAAGCCGGTACCGCGTACGGCCATCACATCGGAGTGGTCGCCGAAGATCGACAGCGCGTGCGTCGCGATGGCGCGGGCGGCCACATGAAAGACGGCCGGTGTCAGTTCGCCGGCGATCTTGTACATGTTGGGAATCATCAGCAGCAGGCCCTGCGAGGCCGTGAAGGTCGTTGCCAGCGAGCCGGCCTGCAACGCGCCATGGACAGTGCCGGCGGCACCGCCTTCGGACTGCAGCTCGACGACGCGGGGAACACTACCCCAGACGTTGGTCTTGCCTTGTGCCGCCCATTCATCGGACAGCTCGCCCATGCCGGACGATGGGGTGATCGGGTAAATGGCGATCACTTCAGAAACGCGGTAGGCCACGTTGGCGACGGCTTCGTTACCGTCGATGGTCAGCATCTTATTGTTCATGACAGTTCCTGGCGATACCCGCTGCGAACTCGATGGCTCGCAGGGTGAAAGCGAGCCGGGCTGGCCGGCGCCGCCGACTTGCTGCAACGCAACAAGTTCATTCTACGCCCGTTTTCGGCAAAAATATGCCATCTAAAAACAGGCGAAAATTGCTACCGGGAAGTCAGCCGATTTTTGCCTGCAAATAGGTATCGACTGCCGCACTCTGCAGCGGCCGGGAAAACAGGTAGCCCTGGAACTCGTTGCAGCCGCAAACTGCCAGAATCGCCCGTTCCTCCTCGGTTTCGACCCCTTCGGCGACAATATGCAAATCCAGCGTCTTGCCGAGGAAAATGATGGCATGCGGGATTGCCATCGCCTTGCCACCACGGTTGCAGCCGGAAACGAAGGAACGGTCGATTTTCAGCGTATCGATCGGTAGTCGTTGCAGGTAAGCCAGCGACGAATAGCCAGTGCCAAAGTCATCGACCGCGATGCGCACGCCGAGCTCCTTGATCGACTTGAGCACCCGGATGTTGTGCTCCATGTCGCCCATGATCATGCTCTCGGTGATTTCCAGTTCCAGACATTCCGGCGGCAGACCGGAAACGGCCAACGCATCGGCCACCAGCCCCGGCAAACCGGGTTCGCGCAACTGCCGGGCCGAGAGATTGACCGCCACGCTCAAGGCCTGACCATCGATCAGCGGCCAGTTGGCGGCCGCCCGGCAGGCGGCATACAGCACCTGCTCGCCGATCGCCAGG
>JAGTRV010000169.1 GCA_018262245.1 Pseudomonadota bacterium
CGATGCCTTGTTGGCGTGCTGCGAACGACCATCCTGACATTCGGCAACGATGCCGGTCGGCAGGTGGGTGATGCGCACGGCCGAATCGGTCTTGTTGATGTGCTGGCCACCGGCACCGGAGGCACGGAAGGTGTCGATGCGCAGGTCGGCCGGGTTGAGATTGACGTCCTCGACCTCGTCGACCTCAGGCATCACTGCCACCGTACACGCCGAGGTATGGATGCGGCCCTGCGTCTCGGTTTCCGGCACGCGCTGGACGCGATGGCCACCGGATTCGAACTTGAGCCGAGAATAGGCGCCGTTGCCGGCAATCCGGCAGATGATTTCACGATAGCCGCCGAGTTCCGATTCACTGGCCGACATCACTTCGACCTGCCAGCGCTGGCGCTCGGCAAAGCGTGAATACATCCGGAAGAGGCTGCCAGCGAACAGCGCGGACTCGTCGCCACCTGTGCCGGCACGGATTTCGAGCAGCACACTGCGCTCGTCGTTGGGGTCTTTCGGCAACAACAGTTTTTGCAGCTCGAGTTCGAGTTCCGGCAGGCGCGCCTTGGCGGCAGCCATTTCCTCCTCGGCAAACTCGCGCATGTCCGGGTCGGACAGCATGGCCTCGGCTTCGGCCAAATCGTTCTCGGCCTGGCGGAAGGCATTGAACTGGACCACCACCGGCTCAACCTCGGCCCGCTCACGCGACAGCTTGCGGAACTGATCCATATCGCTGGCCGTACTCGGTGCCGACAGCATTCGGTCGATTTCATCGAGACGATCAACCAGCAACTCCAGTTTTTGGCGGATGCTCGATTTCATTTTGGCGGGCCGGACAATAAAGAGGTCAAGGGGGCGTTATGGTACCCGAGAACACCACTCGTCGGCGATGGAAGGAGATTGCCAGCGAGGAGTGATAGCCCGATAATCCAGACCTTCTTGATGCGCCTCTCATGCAGACCGTCCCCCACTCCCTCATCGCGCTAGCGGAAACCCTGGAGTTACGCTGGCAAAGCTATCGTGCAAGTGGAGACTTCGATCATTTCATCGAATTCACCCTGTCGCTGAATGGCCTGACCGAACGCCTCGGGCAGCAAAACCTGCCCGGCCTGGCCCGCGCCTGCGAAGAGTTGGAGAACCGCGCGCTGGCCCAGTTCAATGACGGCGCAGCCCATCCGGTCACCAGTGAGAACGCCGACGGCATCAGCCAGCAACTGAACACGATTCTGCGCGTCCTGCAACGCCATGAAACACCGGCCGTCATTGCCAAGCGCCAGTCCGACACAGAGGAAGACGAGCGCGATCAATGGGTGCGCCAGCGCAATGTCCTGATCATCTCCCGTCCGGATCACCCGTGGTCGGCGGCGCTGGTCGAGCAGCTTTCGTTTTACGGCTTCAAGGCCCATACCGCGAGTTGGGACGACACTCCGCAGATGGATGAAGAGCCCCTGGCGGCCGTCTTTATCCCCGACCGCGAAGACAGCCCATACCTGCCCCCGGCCATTGCCGCCATCCAGCGGCTCAAGGCAGTTTTCGTCACCAGTTACTTCTACTGCCTTTCGGTGCCCTCCTCGCTGGAAGCCATTGTTGGCCTGCAACGAGCCGGAGCGAATGTCTGCATTCCGGCCGAATTCAAGCTTAGCGACATCCTGTCCCGCATTCTCGACCTGGTCGAAAGCCGCGAGCAGGAAACCCATCGCGTGTTGATCGTCGAGGATTCGAAAACCGCCGTCGCCCACATCCAGCGCGCCCTGGACCGGCACGGCATTGATAGTCGCGCCATCAACACACCGCTGGCCCTGCTCCAGGTCACCTCGGAATACCGGCCACACGCCATCCTGATGGACATGTACATGCCCTTCTGCACCGGCGTCGAGGTCACCCGCGCCCTGCGCCAGATTCCCGAATACCATTCACTGCCGGTGATCTACCTCTCCGGCGAAACCGACATCGCCCAGCAGGTTGAAGCATTGCGCTTGGGCGGCGACCAGTTCCTGACCAAGCCAGCCAACCCGATCATCCTCGGCTCGGTCGTCAAGACGAAGATCGAGCGCTATCGCGACATGCTGCGCTCCGGGCGCCACGACAGCCTGACCGGACTGCTCAACCATTCCGCCTCCAAGGAGCAACTGGAGCAGATGCTGCGCCGCACCCTGCCAGCCGGGCACCTGTCGGTGGCCATGATTGACATCGACCGTTTCAAATTGATCAACGACAACTACGGCCACCCGGTCGGTGACCAGGTCATCCGCAGCCTTGCCTGGCTATTGCGCGGCCGTTTGCGCAACACCGACCTGATCGGGCGCTACGGTGGCGAAGAATTCATTGTCGCCCTGAACGGTGTCGAACTCGGCCAAGCCATCACGCTACTCGACCGCATTCGCCACGACTTCTCGCAGCTCCCTCATGCCCATAGCCGGGGTGCCGTGCGCGCCAGCTTCAGTTGTGGCGTGGCCTCGGTACCCAGTTACCTGACCGGCAGCTCGCTGATCGAGGCGGCTGACGAAGCACTGCTCCAGGCAAAACGGGAAGGTCGCAACCAGATCATTGCGGCAGGCCGCAAAAGGCAGGAATTAAGCGTCTAATCCGCAGCGTGCAGGTGGAATAGCCGCGCCGCGGCCCCTTGCAGGTCGGCCCGTTCGCCGCCTTCCGCCGAGTTCAGGGTTTGCGTCGGCGCATGCAGGAATTTGTTGGTCAGGCGATGCGACAGGTGCTCGAGCACCTTTTCCGGAGCTTCGCCCTTGGCCAGCAACTTCATCGCATGCTCTATCTCGTGCCGGCGCATGCGTTCAGCCGAATCACGCAGCGAACGGATGACCGGCACCGTATCGCGTGATTCCAGCCAGCCAAGGAAGTCCTTGACCCGGTTGGCAATGATATCCTCTGCCTCGACGACTGCTGCCTGCCGCGACTCGAGGCCGCTTTCAACCACTTGCGCCAAATCGTCCACCGTGTAGAGAAAGACGTCGTCAAGCTCGCCGACTTCCTCCTCGATGTCACGCGGCACGGCGAGGTCGACCATGAATATCGGGCGGTGGCGACGTGTTTTGATCGCTCGCTCGACCATGCCGAGACCAATGATCGGCAAGGGGCTGGCAGTACAGGAAACGACGATGTCGTGCTGGGCCAGATGTTCACCGAGTTCGTCGAGACGAATGGCCGTACCGCCGTATTGCTCGGCCAGGGCCCGACCGCGCTCCAATGTCCGGTTGGCGATGGTGACCTGCTTCGGCTTGCCGGCACAGAAGTGGGCGGCGCAAAGTTCGATCATTTCGCCAGCACCGATGAACAGAATGCGTTGCCCGGCAATCGACTCGAAGATGCGCTCGGCCAGATGCACGCCGGCAGCAGCCATCGACACGATATTGGCGCCAATGGCCGTGGTCGAACGAACCTCCTTGGCTACCGAGAAGGAACGCTGGAACAGCTTGTGCAATTGCGTGCCGAGCGTGCCATTTTCTTCGGCGGCGCGTACGGCATCCTTCATTTGACCAAGAATCTGCGGCTCGCCAATGACCATCGAATCGAGGCCGCTGGCCACGCGAAAGGCATGGCGAATCGCCTCTGGCTGGTCATGGGTGTAGATATACGGGGCGATTTCCTCGCGTCCGACCTGGTGGTAATGCGCCAGCCAGTCGATCACCACATCCGGTGATTCCGCCGAGCAGTAGATCTCGGTACGGTTGCAGGTAGACAGAATGGCCACCTCGCGCACCGGGCGTTCCCGAGTCAGGTCGGCCAGCGCATGCGGTAATTTGTCGGCGCCGAACGCCACTCGCTCGCGAATGGCAAGCGGTGCGGAGTGATGGTTGATACCTAGGGTAAAGATCACCGGATTGGTCGTGGGCGGTCGAAACGGGGGCCGATTATAACATCCACCCCCGCTTGCCCTATTTGCCCCGGATCAGAACAAAAATGCCTGCTTTTCCGGCGTCGCTCGTGGCAAGGCATCGGCGCCAAAGACTTTCATCTGCCGCGGCCGGAACCAGACCGCCTGACCTGCCGCCAATTGCAAGGTTTCGTGCCGCTCGCGCGACAACTCGACTTCGACAATTTCGCTGCCATGCAGCAGTTCGATACGGACCACCGGGCCAATCGGATGCACGTGTTGCACGGTCGCCTGCAAGCCTTCTTCGCTCGGCTGATGGCTGATGTCGATATCGTGCGGACGGACGAAGGCAGTCGCCTTTTCGGCAGCGTCACCGCGCTCGACCTCGGCATACGCCCCCTGCTGGCGACTGTGGAAAACGTTCACATTACCGAGGAACTGGTAAACAAAAGGCGAGGCCGGGCTGGAATAAACCTCGTCCGGCGAACCGATCTGCTCAATCTTGCCGTGGTTCATCACAACGACCCGGTCGGCCACTTCCAGCGCCTCTTCCTGGTCGTGCGTGACGAAAACCGACGAGATGTGCATGTCGTCGTGCAGGCGACGCAGCCAGCGGCGCAGCTCCTTGCGCACCTTGGTGTCGAGCGCGCCAAACGGTTCGTCGAGCAGCAGCACTTTCGGCTCGACGGCCAGCGCGCGGGCCAAGGCGATCCGCTGGCGCTGACCGCCGGACAGTTGCGACGGATAGCGGTCGGCCAGCCAATCGAGCTGTACCAGACCAAGCAACTCCATGACCCGACGCTTGATATCGGCATCGCTCGGCCGCTCAGAACGCGGCTTGACGCGCAAGCCGAAGGCGACGTTCTCGAACACCGTCATGTGGCGGAACAGCGCGTAATGCTGGAAAACGAAACCGACATTGCGGTCACGAGCGTGCAGATGCGTCGCTTCTGCCCCCGAGAACAGGATCTCGCCCTGATCGGCCGTTTCCATGCCGGCGATGATGCGCAGCAGGGTGGTCTTGCCGCAGCCGGATGGCCCGAGCAGGGCAACCAGTTCGCCGGTCGGGATATCGAGGTTGATGTTGTCGAGCGCGACAAAATTGCCGAAGCGCTTGGAAATGTTGCGAATTTCGATACTCATCAGGTTTTCTCCGGCGCCAGCACGGTATTCAACATTTCGGTTTCCTTCTTCATGCGCCATTCGACGACGGTCTTGGCGACCAGCGTGACCAGCGCCAACAGGGCGAGGATGGAAGCCGCGGCAAAGGCGCCGATGGCGTTGTATTCGTTGTAGAGAATTTCGACATGCAACGGCAGGGTGTTGGTCTCGCCGCGGATGTGACCGGAAACCACCGACACCGCACCGAACTCGCCCATCGCCCGGGCGTTCGACAGGATCACGCCGTAGAGCAGGCCCCATTTGATGTTGGGCAGCGTCACCCGCCAGAACATCTGGAAACCGGAAGCGCCGAGCGAGACCGCCGCCTCTTCCTCATCCTTGCCCTGCGACTGCATCAGCGGAATCAGCTCGCGGGCGATGAACGGGAAGGTGATGAACAGCGTGGCCAGGATCATGCCAGGCACGGCAAACACGATCTTGATGTCATGTTCGGACAGCCAGTGGCCAAACGTTCCCTGCGCCCCGAAAAGCAGGATGAAGATCAAGCCGGCGACCACCGGCGACACGGCGAAGGGCAGATCGATCAACGTAATCAGCAGGCTTTTGCCCTTGAAATCGAACTTGGCGATCGCCCAGGCGGCCGCGACGCCAAAAACGATGTTGAAGGGCAACACGGCCAGCGCGATGCCGATGGTCAGCCCGATCGCCGAGCGCGTTTCCGGCTCCTTGAGCGCTTCGAGATAAACCGGCACGCCTTGCGCCAGCGCCTCGACGAACACGGCGATCAGCGGCAGGCCGAGGAAGAAGAACAGGAAGCCGAGGCCGATAGCGAGCAGCGAATAGCGAACCCAGCGCGGCTCCTGTGTGGCGCGGGTCGATTTCATTGCCCACCTCCGCTCGCCTTGGCGGCCGCCACTTCCAGCGGTTCGTTGTTCTTGTGCCGGTTGGCCGTCCACCACTGCAGAACGTTAACCGCCAGCAGCAGGATGAAGGACAGACCAAGCATGACGACGGCCAGGGCCGTGGCTCCCAGCACGTCGTATTGTTCGAGTTTGGAAATGATCAGCAGCGGCGTGATTTCAGAAATCAGCGGCAGGTTGCCGGCGATGAAAATCACCGAACCATACTCGCCGACCGCCCGGGCAAAGGCCAGCGCAAAGCCGGTGAGCAAAGCCGGAAAAATGGCGGGAAAGATCACCTTGACGAAGGTCTGCCAGCGCGAGGCACCGAGCGAGGCGGCCGCCTCCTCAACCTCGGTTTCGATATCCTCGATCACGGGCTGCAGCGTGCGCACGACGAAGGGCAGCGTAATAAAAGTCAGTGCAAAAACGATACCGAGCGGCGTGTAGGCGACCTTGATGCCCAGCGGTTCGAGATACTGTCCAAGCCAGCCATTGCCGGCGTACAGCGTGGCCAGCGTGATACCGGCGACGGCGGTCGGCAAGGCGAAAGGCAGATCGACCAGGGCATCAACGAAACGCTTTCCGGGAAATGGATAGCGCACCAGTATCCAGGCCACGATCAGCCCGAAAAAAGCATTGATGGTGGCCGCCAGGAATGACGCACCGAAGGTCACCCGGAAGGCGGCCAGCGAGCGTTCGCCGAGCGCGATGTCAATGATCTGCCCGAAGCCGAGCTCGGAGGCCTTCAGGACCATGCCGCCCAAGGGCAGCAGGATCAGGATCGAGAGATAAACCAGCGTATAGCCCAGCGCCAGGCCGAAGCCGGGCAACACGCGGTGAGTTTTTGCCGCCATTACTTGCTTTGGTAGATCTGGTCGAAGGATCCCCCATCCTTGAAGTGTGCAGCGAAGGCCTTGTTGGCCCCACCGAACACCTCATCGACGGTAAAGGTCTTCACCGGGGGGAAGAAGGCAGCGTATTTCTTCAGCAATTCGGCATCACGTGGCCGCAGGTAGTTCTGGGCGGCATTTTCCTGGCCCTCCTTTGACCACAGGTATTCCAGATAAGCCTGAGCCTGCTTGCGAGTACCCTTTTTGTCGACCACCTTCTCGACCAGCGCCACCGGGAACTCGGTCTGCATGGTCAGGCTGGGGTACACCACTTCGAACTCACCCTTGCCGAACTCCTTGGCAATCATCTCGGCTTCGGATTCGAAGGTAATCAGCACATCGCCCATCCGGCGCTGCATGAAGGTCGTCGTCGCGTCTCGGCCACCGGCGGCGAACAGCGGGG
>JAGTRV010000046.1 GCA_018262245.1 Pseudomonadota bacterium
GCCCAACATCACGGCGTAGGTCGAGAATTCCTGGCCGAGGGTCATCGGCACGGCATCCTGCAGCTGGGTGCGGCCCATCTTCAGCACGTCGGCGAACTCGTCGGCCTTTCGCTCGAACGCCTTGCGCAGGTAGGCCATGGCGTCGACCAGGCGGAAGATGCCGACATAGGTGGCCAGCTTCAGCGCCGTCGGATAGACGTCGTTGGTCGACTGGCTCATGTTGACGTGTTCGTTCGGGTGCAGCGTCTTGTAGTCGCCGCGCGTCTTGCCGAGCAGTTCCAGCGCACGGTTGGCGATCACCTCGTTGGCATTCATGTTGGTCGAGGTGCCGGCGCCGCCCTGAATGACATCGACGACGAACTGGTTGTGCCACTGGCCGTCGATGATCTCGCCGCAGGCTTCGGCGATGGCGCCGGCGCGCCGGGCATCGAGCAGGCCAAGCTGCTGGTTGGCTTGGGCGGCGGCCTTCTTGATCTGGGCCAGGGCGCGGATCAGGTCGGGATAGACGGCGATCGAGATGCCGGTGATCGGGAAATTCTCCAGGGCACGCAGGGTGTGTACCCCGTAGTAGGCGGCGGTCGGAACCTCGCGGTCACCAAGCAGGTCATGCTCGAGGCGGAAGGGGGTGGTGGTCATCGTTTGTCTCCTTTGTTTGTTCAAGGCCGCCGGCATCGAGGCCGTGGGCGCCTTGTTTCATTGCACATGGCGTGCCAGGGGCTGTCGGTGTTGCAAGTGGCTGCTTTTAAAGGAGTCGTGAAGGAGGGGTTGCCGGAGGTTCATCGGAAAACCGGATTTTTCCCGCTCGGGGTGTTCGGAAAACCGAACGCTCGGGGCGGATTGACGGACTTCCTGCGGTCAGGCGGGCAAACCTGCTAATATTTCTCATTCCGCTGCAATGCAACATAACCAGACCATAATGTCCGCCCCCACTGATCGCATGAGCCCCGAGGAACGCCGCGCCGGCGCCTCGCTGGCCTCCATCTTCGCCCTCCGCATGCTTGGCCTGTTCCTGATCCTGCCTGTGTTTTCGGTCTACGCGAAAACCCTGCCCGGGGGCGACAACCTGGCCCTGGTCGGTTTTGCGCTCGGCGCCTATGGCCTGACCCAGGCCTTTTTCCAGATTCCCTACGGCATCGCCTCGGACATCTTCGGGCGCAAACTGGTCATCGTCGTCGGCCTGCTGATTTTTGCGCTGGGCAGCTTCGTCGCCGCCTGGGCGCCGGACATGAACTGGATCATCGTTGGCCGCGTGCTGCAGGGTGCCGGGGCGATTTCGGCAGCGGTTACCGCGCTGGCCGCCGACCTGACACGCGAGGAACATCGAACCAAGGTGATGGCGATGATCGGCTCGTCGATTGGCCTGGTCTTCGCCCTGTCGCTGGTCGGCGCGCCGATTCTCTATGGCTGGATCGGCATGTCCGGGCTGTTCATCATGACCGGTGTACTCGCCCTGTCCGCCATCGTCCTGCTGATCAAGGCCGTGCCACCGGCCCCGGCACCGCAAGGCCATGAAAAGCTGCCCTTGCGCCGGGTGATTTTCGATCCCGACCTGCTGCGCCTGAATGTCGGCATCTTCACACTGCACATGGTGCAGATGGCCATGTTCGTCGTACTGCCACACGCGCTGGTCAATCATGGTGGCCTGGAAGCCGCATCGCACTGGAAGGTCTATCTGCCCGCCGTGCTGGTTTCTTTTGCCATCATGGTGCCGGCCATCATCGCGGCCGAGCGCAAGGACAAGATGCGCCCCATCTTCATCGCCGCCGTTGGCCTGCTCGTCGTTGTCCAGGCCGGCCTGTTCGTATTGCACGAAAGCCTTTGGGCGCTGGCCTTGTGGCTGTTGCTTTTCTTCGTCGCCTTCAATGTGCTGGAAGCGACGCTGCCGTCGCTGGTCTCGCGCACCGCACCGCCGGCCGCCAAGGGCGCGGCGCTGGGCGTCTACAACACGACACAGGCCATCGGTCTGTTCATTGGCGGTGCAGCGGGCGGATATATTGCGCAGCATTTCGGCGATAATGCGGTTTTCGCCGCTTGCACAGGTCTGGTTCTGATCTGGCTGGTGGTCGCAAATTCCATGAATTTTCCGCAACGGCGCCCGGTCGCCGCGGCGACACGATAGTTAGGAGACATTGGTAATGGCATCGGTTAACAAATGGATTGGCATCGGCAATCTGGGGCGTGACCCGGAAACCCGCTTCACCGCCAGTGGCGAGGCGATCTGCAATTTCAGCATCGCCTGTACTGAAAGCTGGAAGGACAAGCAGACCGGTGAGCGCAAGGAAATGACCGAGTGGGTCCGCATTTCGGCGTTCGGCAAGCTGGCCGAGATTTGCAGCCAGTACCTCAAGAAGGGTTCGCAAGTCTATGTCGAGGGCAGCCTGCGCACCCGCAAGTGGACCGACAAGGATGGCCAGGAACGCTACACGACCGAAATCCGCTGCGACGACATGAAGATGCTTGGCTCCCGCCAAGGCATGGGCGCTCCGGCCGGCGGTGGTGGTGGCGGTGGCGGCTACGATGAACCGACCGATTACTCGCCGGCGCCGCCGAAGAACAAGCCGAAGCCTTCGTTTGACGATCTCGGCGACGACATTCCGTTCTGAGATATACCTGCGACCCAGGTTTTAAAGGATTTTAAGCATGGCCAATGCCGTCACCTTCAAGGTACTTGAAGATATCGCCCGGGATCTTTCCGGTAGCGAGATCACCTTCCCGACCTTTCTCGACATCACTTTCCAGGTGCGTTCCGCGCTAAAGGATCCGAACCTGAGCGTCGAGCAGTTGGCCAAGCTGGTTGGTGCCGAGCCGTTGATGAGCGCCAAGATCATCCGCATGGCCAATTCGGTGGCACTGAATCCGAGCGGGCGCGAGATTGCCGACGTGAAGAATGCCATCGTTCGCGTTGGCATGGAGGCGGTGCGTACGGTGTCGTTTGCCGTGGCCATGGAGCAGTTGCTGAAATCGAAGCAGATGCAGCCTTTTGAAGGTATTTCCCAGCGGCTCTGGGAGCATACCTCGCATGTTGCTGCACTGTGCCGCGTGTTGGCCCGCAAGATGGCCAAGATCAATGGTGACGAGGCGATGTTTGCCGGTCTGGTGCACGACCTCGGGGTGTTCTACCTGATGTCGCGCGCGGCCAATTTCCCGGAGTTGGTCAACGACAAGGTCGAGTTGCATGCCTTGCTGGTCGATTGGCATGACAACATCGGTCATGCCCTGCTGTCGGCGCTCGGTTCGCCGGAGTCGGTATTGCTGGCGGTCCAGGAGCACGAGACTGATCGCGAGATCGAGTCGATCGGCAACTTGTCAGATGTCCTTTACGTGGCCAACAAGATCGCCAACCGGACTTCGTCCTGGCGTGATCCGGAACTCGACGGGGCAGTCGATACCTCGGTGCTGGATAAGCTTTTCGATGCCGAGACGCTGGCTGAAATTGTCGAGGAATCCGAAGAGGAAGTGCAGTCGCTGAAGGTGGCGCTCGGCGGCTAAGCCGCCTGGCGCCGGATCAGGATCAGCAGGAAACTCCCGTTCCATCGGGGTGGGCGGTCGACGGGGAGCAGCTTTGATGGGCAGTCACGAACAGACGGCGGATGTCACCGGCCAGCGCTTTGCCGCGCTGGCCCTGGCTGCGCTCGGGGTGGTTTATGGTGACATCGGGACCAGCCCGTTGTATGCGGTGAAGGAGGTCTTCGCCGGCAACCACCCGATTCCGGTCACGATGCTCAATATTTACGGCAGCCTGTCGCTCATTTTCTGGGCGCTGGTGATCGTCGTTTCGGTCAAGTACGTCACCTTCATCATGCGTGCCGACAACCGCGGCGAGGGCGGCATCATGGCGCTGATCGCCCTGGCGCTGCATACGGTGCACGACAAGCCGCAGCACGCAAAATGGATCATGATTGTCGGTGTCCTCGGGGCGGCGATGTTCTACGGCGACGGCATGGTGACGCCCGCGATGTCCGTACTTTCTGCCGTCGAAGGCCTGGAGGTTGCGACGCCGGCGCTCAAGCCCTTCGTGATCCCGCTCACGATGGTCGTCTTGTTCATCCTGTTTTTCGTGCAGCGGAGTGGGACCGCAACGGTCGGGGCGTTTTTTGGCCCGGTCATGCTGGTCTGGTTCAGTGCCCTCGCCTTGCTGGGCGTGCATAACATCGTCGATCACCCGGCGATCCTGATGGCGCTCAATCCGGCCTATGGCATCGAGTTTTTGCTTGAAAACAAGGCGCATTCGCTGGTCGCGATGGGTAATGTCGTGCTGGCGGTGACCGGTGCCGAGGCGCTTTACGCGGACATGGGACACTTTGGCCGCAAGCCGATCTCCCGTGCCTGGTTCGCCTTTGTGCTGCCGGCGCTGGTGCTCAACTATTTTGGTCAGGGCGCGTTGATCCTCGGCGATCCCGAGGCAGCCAAGAATCCGTTCTTCCTCTCGGCGCCGGATTGGGCGCTCTATCCGCTGGTCGGGCTGGCCACGCTGGCCACGGTGATTGCCTCGCAGGCAGTGATTTCCGGTGCCTTCTCGGTGACCCGCCAAGCCATGCAACTCGGCTTCGTGCCGCGCATGGAGGTGCAGTACACCTCCGACCGGGAACAGGGACAAATCTATTTGCCGGCGGTGAACTGGGGCCTGATGGTGGCGGTGATGATCCTCGTTCTCGGCTTCAGATCATCGAACAACCTGGCCGCTGCCTATGGCATTGCAGTAACGGGTGACATGGTCATTACCTCAATTCTTGCCACGGTCGTCGTCGCCAAGGTCTGGAAATGGGGATGGTTCAAGGCCGGCCTGCTGTTCGCCTGCTTCCTGTCGGTCGAGCTGGTCTTCCTCGCCGCCAATATCCTGAAGATACCGGATGGCGGCTGGTTCCCGCTGGTGGCCGGGATGGGCGTCTTTGTCCTGATGACGACCTGGAAGCGTGGTCGCCAGTTGCTCTCCGATCGTCTGCGCGGGGAACGCCTGGAACTGTCGATGTTCCTCGACTCCCTGGCCTCGTCGATGCCGACCCGGGTGGCAGGGACGGCCGTTTTCCTGAATGCCGACCCGAAGGGGGTGCCGCATGCCTTGCTGCACAACCTGATGCACAACAAGGTGCTGCACGAGCGCGTTGTCTTGCTCTCGGTCCAGTTCTTCGATGTGCCCTATGTGCCGGATATCGACAGGGTAGAAGTCCGGCAGCTGAAGGAAAATTTCTGGAGTGTCGTCATCCAGTACGGCTTCAAGGACATTCCCAATGTGCCGGAGGCCCTGGCGCTGTGTGCCGACGCCGGGCTGGCCTTCAGTTCGCTGGAAACCTCTTATTTCATCGGTCGCGAAACCCTGATTCCGCGTCTCGGTTCGGAGATGGCTTTCTGGCGCGAGAAGATTTTTGTCGCCATGTTCCGCAATGCCGGCTCGGCCACCGCCTTCTTCAAGATTCCCAGCAACCGCGTGGTTGAGCTGGGTACTCAGGTCGTTCTGTAGCGTCGACCGCCAGCACCAGCGGCCATCCGCTGGCGAATTTCTATTCTCTGTCAGGACCGGTTTGGGCTGGCTGATGCCTGTCGCGCATGGCGATATGCAGCCCTCAGAGGCGGCGGATCTTTTCCAGTAGCGCCGTCGTCGATGTCTGGTGGATGAAGGGGATCGAATGCACCGTGCCACCCCAGCCGCGGACTTCGCTGCAGCCAACGATCTTGTCCACCGGCCAGTCGCCGCCCTTGACCAGGATGTCGGGGCGGCATTCGAGGATGCGTTGTAGCGGCGTGTCTTCATCGAACCAGGTGACCAGCGAAACGCAGGCCAGTGATGCCATGACCGCCAGGCGGTCTTCCAGCGCATTGACCGGACGGTCGTCGCCCTTGCCGAGTCGTTTGACCGAGGCATCGGTATTCAGCGCGACGACCATGCTCGTGCCGAGGGCGGCCGCCTGGGCCAGGTAGGTCACATGGCCACGGTGCAGGATGTCGAAACAGCCATTGGTGAACACCAGCGGGTGGTCTAACTGGGCGGCTCTGGCGGCCAGCTGGTGCGGCGGGCAGATTTTCGATTCGAAGGAAGGGGAGGCGTAGGACATGGCTGCTTTACGGATGGAGTAAGTGTCTATTTTAGTGCCTGTTGGCCGAGCATCAAATTAAGCATTCTTGCTGTTCGGCCTTGTTGCTGCGCAATCCGGTTTTCAAGCGTGGGTGGTGCGCCACTCGTTCAGTTCATCGATTGCTCTGTCCAGCGAAGGAATCAGGCGGATGCCGTCCTGTGCGGCGAGCCGGGCGATGCCGCCGCCGCCGCACCAAAGCTCGATACCGTCCGGCAGAACGATGCGCAGTTGCTGCAACAGGGCGGGAATTTGTCGTTGCGGGAAGGCGGTCGAAAAGGACAGCGCGACGATGTCGGCGCGGTGTGCTTCGGCGGCACGACCAATCTCCAGCAAGGGCATTTGCGTGCCGAGCGGGATGCATTCGGCCCCCTCCAGCGCGAACATGGCTTCCGCCATCAGCAGGCCGAGGATGTGCGTCTCATCCGGCACGCTGGTCAGCAGCACGCGCGGTCGGCGCGGGCCGCCGGACAGGGCGGCGATGGCCTGACGGAGCAGGCGCTTGGTCAGTTCGGTGAACAGATGCTCCTCGAACACTTCGAAGCTGCCGTCTTCCCAGGCTTCACCGACCTGGTGGGTCAGCGGAGAAACCGTGTCCTGGACAAAACGCTGTAAACCCTGGCGGGCGAGTCGCTGCTGCATGGCCTGCTGATAGCCGGCGGCATCGTGTTGCTTGATCAGTGCCAGCAGGTCGGTCAGGTCCTCGCCTTCGCCGGTCGGGATGCTTTCGCTGGCGCGGGCACGGCGGGGGGCGAGTGCCGTCAATTCCTCGGCCGGTGTCGCGATCAGCTTTCCAGGGCGATGTCCCTGATCCATCAGGCGTTTGATCAGTCGCAGGCGGTCGACCTGGTCGGCCGGGTAGAGACGCTCGCCATTCAGGTCGCGTTCCGGCACGGGAAATCCGTAGCGCCGCTCCCACATGCGGAGGACGTCCTTGGAAAGCCCGGTATCCCGCTCGACGGCGGCGATGTTAAAACTAGGAGTATTCATATTTGTCCTGAACAAATGTTAGACAAACCGTTGACAAGCCAACTTTTGCTGGCTATCTTACGAACAAACGTCCTGTTTGTCTAGGACAAATCGAACGAGGAGTTGAACATGTTCTCTAGCCTGAAACGCTGCTTTGGAATTGCCGCCCTGATTTCGGTGGGGGTCGTGCCTGTTGCGGCTGCCGCTGAATGCCCGCCACTGCTCAATCACAGTTTCGCCAGCCTGCAGGATGGCAAGCCGATGCCGCTCTGCCAGTACGCCGGCAAGGTCATTCTGGTCGTCAATACGGCCAGTTACTGCGGTTTCACCTCGCAATACGACGGGCTGGAAAAGCTGTATGCCCGGCTCAAGGACAAGGGCCTGGTGGTGCTTGGTTTTCCATCCAATGACTTTGGCGAACAGGAACCGGGCAGCGAGAAAGAAATTGCCGATTTCTGCCGGCTGACCTATGGCGTCGAGTTTCCGATGGTCAGCAAGACGGTGGTCAAGGGCAAGGGCGCTCACCCGTTCTACCTGAAGCTGGCCGAGATCACCGGCAGCAAGCCGAAGTGGAATTTTCACAAGTACCTGATCAACCGCGATGCGACGCAAGTTGTTGCCTACACCAGCTTCACCAAGCCGGATGACAAGGACTTGCTGAAGAAAATCGACGAATTCCTCAAATAAGCCAGCGCAACCCCAGGAGCCAAACATGAATGCCCCGGAAAACATCTTTTTGCCCGACGTCCAAGCCACCGCCGATACGCGCCGCCTCGCCATCCAGAGCGTCGGCGTCAAGGGCTTGCGCTATCCCCTGCAACTGGAAAATGCGGCCGGTGAATTGACCAGCACGGTCGCGACCATTGCGATGAGCGTCGGCTTGCCGCCTGAGGTCAAGGGCACGCACATGTCACGTTTCGTCGAGTTGCTCGAAGCCCGCACTGGCCCTCTGACGCAAGTCGGCCTGCTGCGCATGATGGCCGACATGCTGCTGCGTCTGGATGCCAGCAGTGGCCGCATTGAACTGGCTTTCCCTTACTTCATTCGCAAGATGGCGCCGGTCTCCGGTGTCGAGAGCCTGCTCGACTACGATGCGACGTTGATCGTCGAGCAGCGCGCATGGGAAAGCGCAACGTTGACTCTGCGCGTCGTGGCGCCGGTGACCAGCCTGTGCCCCTGTTCCAAGAAGATTTCCGATTACGGCGCACACAACCAGCGTTCGCATATCACGCTGGAGGCGCGACTGCGTTCGCCAATGAGCATCGAGGATCTCGTGCGCCTGGCCGAGGAAGAGGCGTCCTGCGAGGTCTTCGGCCTGTTGAAGCGGCCGGACGAAAAGTGGGTGACCGAGCGTGCCTACGACAACCCGAAGTTTGTCGAAGACCTGGTCCGCGACATCGCGCTACGCCTGATGAACGAGCCGCGCATCGCCGGATGGAAGGTGGCTTCCGAGAACTTCGAGTCCATCCACAACCACTCGGCCTACGCCGAATTGTACGGCTGCAATGAGTAAGAGGGACATCATCGTGAAAAGACAACGTATCGCCGTCGTCGGCGCCGGCATCTCCGGGCTGGCTTCCGCCTGGCTGTTGAGCCGTCAGCATGACGTGACACTGTTCGAGGCCGGCGCCTATCTCGGCGGCCATACCAATACCGTCGAGGTGGCGCTGGAAGGCAAGTTGCATCCGGTCGATACCGGATTTCTGGTGTTCAACGAAAAGACCTACCCGAACCTGATTGCGATGTTTGCGCTGCTCGGTGTCGACAGTGTCGAAACCGAGATGTCGTTCGCGGTCAGCCTGGAAAATCCCGATCTCGAATGGGCCGGCAGCAACCTGGCCACCGTCTTCGGCCAGAAGCGCAATCTGGTTCGCCGGAAATTCTGGGCCATGTTGTCCGACATCCTGCGCTTCAATCGTGAAAGCAGCGCCTGGCTGGCGACGCATCCCGACAACCAGCGCAGTCTCCGCGATTTCCTGAGTGCCGGGCGCTATTCCAGCGCTTTCTCCGACTGGTACCTGTTGCCGATGGCGGCAGCGATCTGGTCGTGCCCGACCGGCCAGATGCTCGACATGCCGCTCGCCACCTTCATCCGCTTCTGCCAGAACCACGGCCTGCTGCAGGTTTTCGACCGGCCGATGTGGCGCACCGTCAAAGGCGGTGGCCGCGAATACGTCCGGAAGATCGCCGCCGAGCTTGACGCCAATGGTGCGATCATTCGCCTGGCCTGCCCGGTCAGCGCCGTGACCCGTGAGGCCAAAGGGTTGCGCGTGGTTCGAGCCGCCGGCAGCGAGCATTTCGACCAGGTCGTGATGGCCTGTCACAGCGATCAGGCCCTGGCCATCCTCGGCTTCACGGCCAGCGATGCGCAGCGCGAGGTGCTGTCGGCCATCCGCTACCAGCCGAACCGCGCCGTGCTGCATACCGATCGAGCCCTGCTGCCGCGCGATGAAAAACTGTGGTCGGCCTGGAATTACTTCGCCGGCAAAGGCGAGCCGGGTGACCAGCCAGTGGGCGTCTCCTACCTGATCAACAAGCTGCAGCCGCTGCCTTTCAAGACGCCGGTTGTCGTGACGCTGAATCCGGCGCGCGAACCCGACCCGGCCAAGGTGCTGGCCGAATTCGACTACGCCCATCCGATCTTCGACGGCCCGGCCATTGCGGCCCAGCAGAAACTGGCCGGGGTGCAAGGCGAGAACGGTATCTGGCTGGCAGGTGCCTGGGGCAGCTACGGCTTCCATGAGGATGGGCTGAAATCGGCACTGCGTGTGGTCAACGGCATGGGCGTCAGCGCACCCTGGCAGGGTGTCGCCGAAGTGCTGCGGGAAACGGAAAGCGCCTGAGGCTGACATGAGTTTCCGCCCGCAACTCTTCCTCGGCCATGTGATGCATCGGCGCCTGCGCCCGGTGGTTAATGCCTTCGTCTATCCGGTGTTCTATGTCCAGCTGCCGGTGCGCGATCTGGCCGCGACGAATTGCGGAATTTTCAGCGTCGACCGGCGCAACATTCTCAGCTTCCGTAGCAAGGATCATGGGGCGCGCGATGGCAGCCCGCTCTTGCCGTGGATCACGGCGCTGCTGCGCGAACGCGGCCTGCCGGACGATGGCGAAATCATGCTGCAGACCTTCCCGCGTGTTTTCGGGCTGGTCTTCAACCCGGTCAGCTTCTGGTTCTGTCATGACCGGGCCGGCGAGTTGATCGCCGTGCTGGCCGAGGTGAACAACACCTTCGGCGGCACCCGCAGCTACCTGCTGCACAACCCGGGTGGCGCACCGCTGCGCGACGGCCAGGAACTGCGGACTGACAAGGATTTCCACGTTTCACCATTCAACGAGATCGAAGGCGGCTACCGCTTCCGCTTCCATTTGAACCGGCCGGTGCCGCTGGCCCGGATCGACTACGACGATGCCGAGGGCGAGCTGCTGCTCACCTCGATCTCCGGAAAACCCCGGGCCTGGCGAGCTGCCGCCTTGCTCGGTGCTTTCCTGCGCATGCCCTTGATGACCGCCGGCGTGCTTTTCCGCATCCACTGGCAGGCCCTGAAACTCTGGCTGAAAGGGGTGCCCTTCCGTGGCGCCCATGTCTCTCAACCCCTCCGGGAATCGACAAAATGAACAACACGATGATCTTTAGCGGCAGTCAAAGCCTGGCCCGCGACACCCGTCTGGTCTTCGACCTGCTGGAAAAAATTCAGGGCGGCATGCTGGAAGTGCGCTTGCCCGACGGTTCCTGCGCCCTGTTTGGCAATGGCGAGCACGGCGTCACGCTGCAGGTGCACGACGAAGCCATGTTCGGCATGGTGCTGGCCCGCGGCGATATCGGATTGGCCGAGGCCTATCTCGACGGTCACTGGGATTCGCCGGACATCACCGGCCTGCTCAGGCTGCTGGCGAGGAACCGCGACGCGCTGCAGAAAGCGGTGTATGGCTCCTGGCGTAACCTGCTGTCGGCCCGCGTCCGTCACTGGCTGAATCGCAACAGCCGGGCCGGCAGCAAGCGCAACATCATGGCGCACTACGATCTGGGCAACGACTTTTACCATTTGTGGCTCGACCCGACCATGAGCTACTCGGCCGCCATTTATCGTGAAGCGGACGATGGCTCGCTGGAAGCCGCCCAGCATGCCAAGTACAACCGCATCCTGAATTGCCTGAAGGCCGGACCCGGGCAGCGCGTGCTGGAAATCGGCTGCGGCTGGGGCGGCTTTGCCGAAAAGGCCGTGCAGCGCGGCCTGGCCGTGACCGGATTGACGCTGTCGCCGGCCCAACTGGTCTGGGCCCAACTGCGGGTGCCGACGGCCGATCTTCGCCTGCAGGACTATCGGGATACGCAGGAGCAGTTCGATCACGTCGTTTCGATTGAAATGTTCGAGGCCGTCGGTGAACGTTTCTGGCCGGGCTATTTCAAGACGGTGGCTCAGGCGCTGAAGCAGGATGGCCGGGCGGTGATCCAGAGCATCACTATCCGTGACGATTTGTTCGCCAGTTATCGCAAGGGCACCGATTTCATCCAGCAATACGTCTTCCCGGGCGGCATGCTGCCGTCGCGGCAGGCGTTCCGCGCCGCTGCGGCCAAGCAGGGGCTGGTCGTGCGGAACGAATACGCCTTCGGCCTCGATTACGCCCGCACCCTGGCCGAATGGCGGCATGCCTTCGAGGCCAAGTGGCCGCAGATCGCGGCGCTGGGTTTTGACGAGCACTTCCGCCGCCTGTGGCGCCTGTATCTCTGCTATTGCGAGGCTGGCTTCCTGGCCGGGAATATCGATGTCGTCCAGTTCGAACTCACGCATTCCTGAGCCGGTGCTCTCGACCAGCCGTCGGCGCCTGCTGCTGGCGCTGGCGGCTGCGCCGTTGTCGGCCTACGCCAGCACCGACCCGATGGCCGGCCTGAGTCGCTGGGGCAGCGGCGAATTCCGACGTTTCGGCTTTCTCGTCTACGAGGCCGCGCTGTGGGCTGGCGAAGACCCCTTGCGACCGCCGCTAGCACTGAAATTGACCTACAAGCGGAATATCGCCGGTCAGGCCATCGCCGAGGCCAGCGTCAAGGAAATCCGCAATCTCGGTATCGCCGACGAGCTGAGCCTGAAGCGCTGGGGTGAGCAGATGGCTCGGCTGTTTCCGGACGTCAAGCCAGGTGACCACATCATCGGTCAGTATCGCGCCGAGGCGGCCGTCTTCCATTTCAATGATCGCCAGCTCGGCAGCATCGACGATCCGGTTTTCGCCCGCGCCTTCTTCGCCATCTGGCTCGACCCGAAAACCAGCGCGCCCGATTTGCGCGCGGCCCTGCTCAAGCGATCGGCGGTCTGAAGTGACCAACGGCCGTATCCTCGCCTATGGCCTGCTCGGGCTGCCGCTGGCCTTTGCCGCGCTGCCCATCTACGTTCATGTGCCGCGCTTCTACGCCGAAATGGCCGGCCTGCCGCTGGCACTGCTCGGCTTGATCCTGCTCGGTGCCCGCCTGCTCGACGCCGGCATCGACCCGTGGCTGGGCTGGCTGGCCGACCGGGTGTCGCGGCGGCGCATGGTGGCGCTGGCCTTGCTGCCCTTTGGTCTTGGTTTCGTCGCGCTGCTTAACCCGCCTTCCGAAAACGTCGGCCTCTGGCTGCTCGCCTCGCTGGCCCTGACTTACCTCGGTTTTTCCGCAGCGACCGTCGCCTATCAGGCCTGGGGGGCGGATGTGGGCATCAACTCGGCACTGCGCACCCGGCTGACCGCAGCCCGGGAGGGTTTTGGCCTGCTCGGCGTCGTGCTCGCCGCCGCGTTGCCGACGGTGCTGGCCGCCAGCCTGAATGACGGAATCGCCCGGCTGAGCTGGGTATTGCCCCCCTTGCTGCTGATCGCGGCCGCCACGACCTTTTCCCGGGTCGGGGTCGGGCAGCCTTTGCCGGCCAGCAATCAGGCGCTCCTGCCCAGCCTGCGCCGCGTCTTTGCCGATCTGGCCTTCCGTCGCCTGCTGCTGGTTTTTGTCGTCAATGGCATTGCCGCGGCGCTGCCAGCGACGCTCTTCCTCTTTTTTGTCGCCGATGTCTTGCAGGCCGAAGCCAACAGCGGAGCGTTGCTGGCCTTGTATTTCATTGCCGGTGCCGCGTCCTTACCCGTGTGGGTGCGCCTGGCCGGCCGCATTGGTCGGGTCGCCGCCTGGGGGCTGGCGATGGGGCTGGCGATCCTGGCTTTCGCCGGGGCCAGTCTGCTCGGCGCTCATGATGTCGCCACGTTTGCCGCTATCTGTGTCATTTCCGGGCTGACGCTCGGTGCCGATCTGGCGCTGCCGTCAGCGATCGCGGCCGATCTCGGCGAGCGTCAGGGGCAGCCGGGGGCCTGCTTTGGCGTCTGGAATTTTGTCTCGAAACTCAACCTGGCGCTGGCCGCCGGGCTTTCCCTACCCATGCTGGCGCTGCTCGGCTACGTGCCGGGCAGTAGCGCCGGTCTGCCGGCGCTGACCTTTGCCTACGCCCTGTTACCGCTCGCTTTCAAGGCGCTGGCCGCGGCCTTGCTCTGGCGCTGGCGCCATTCCCTGGAGTCTGAATCATGAAACTACTCGCTGCTGCCCTGTTTTCCCTTGGCCTGACCGCCTGTGCCTCGACCGGCGTCGAGCAATACCGGGCCGAACAGCCGGCCCTTGACCTGAAAACCTACCTGAACGGCACGCTGGACGCCTGGGGCATGTTCCAGGGGCGCTCCGGCGAAGTGAAGAAACGCTTCCACGTCGTCATTGATGCCAAATGGACCGGCGATGTCGGCGTGCTCGACGAGAATTTCAAGTGGTCTGACGGAACCACCTCGCGTCGTGTCTGGACGCTGACCCGGCAGCCGGATGGCACCTATCGAGGCAAGGCCGATGATGTGATCGGCGAGGCAATCGGCGAAGTCTCCGGCAATGCGCTGCGCTGGCGTTATGTGCTGGCGCTGCCGGTCGACGGCAAGGTTTACAACGTTGATTTCGACGACTGGATGTTCCTGATGGACGACAAGGTGATGATGAACCGCTCGTACATGTCCAAATGGGGTTTCAACCTGGGCGAAGTGACGCTGAGCTTCGTCAAGCGGCAGTCGGCGCCATGAACCCGAAAATCACCGATTGGCAAGGCAAACGCGTCTGGCTGCTTGGCGCTTCATCCGGTATCGGCGCTGCCCTGGCCCGCGAACTGGCCGGGCGCGGTGCTCGGCTGGCCTTGTCGGCGCGCAGCGTCGACAAGTTGCTGGCGCTGGGTCTTGGCGATGCCTTGCTGCTGCCCTGCGATGCCACCGACCGGGTCAGTCTGGGCGCGACACGCCAAGGCTTGCTGGCAGTCTGGGGCGGCGTCGACCTGGTCGTTTATCTGGCCGGTGACTATGTGCCAATGCGGGCTGACGACTTCAATCTGGCTGTGGCCGAGCGGGTTATCGACGTCAATTTCAACGGAGCCATGCGCCTTGCGGATACTGTTCTGGCCGATCTGCAGCCGGGTGGCGGCATAGCGTTTGTGGCCAGTGTCGCCGGTTACCGCGGCCTGCCCAAGGCGCTGTGCTACGGGCCGGGCAAGGCGGCCCTGATCCATTTTGCCGAAGTGCTGCATCTCGATCTGGCGCCCAAGGGCATCGGGGTCTGGGTGATCAATCCGGGTTTTGTCTCGACCCAGCTGACCGCCAGGAATGATTTCGCCATGCCCGCCCTGCAAACGCCGGAACAGGCGGCACGGGCCATGGTCGACGGCTTCGGCAAAGGGCATTTCGAAATCCACTTTCCGAAGCGCTTCACCCGCCTGATGAAGCTGTTCGCCCATTTGCCCTATGGCTGGTACTTCCCGCTGATTCGTCGTTTTACCGGAGGCTGAAATGAATCTCGACCAGCTGATCTGCTTTTACAACGACTTCGCCCCGGACAGCGTGGCCCGCTTTCCCGAGTTCTACAGTGCCGACGCCTATTTCAAGGATCCGTTCAACGAGGTGCGCGGCATTGCTGCCATCCAGCGCATCTTCACCCACATGTTCGGCCAGGTTGCCGAGCCACGCTTTGTCGTCACCGAGAAAGTGGTCGATCAGCATGGTGCCATGCTGGTCTGGGAGTTCTATTTTCGGGTTCGACTGTGGGGCAAGGGCAAAGCGCAGGTCATGCGCGGCGTTTCGCACCTCAGGTTCGATGCTGAGGGCAAGGTCAATTACCACCGCGATTATTGGGATACCGGTGAAGAGCTATACATGAAGCTGCCCGGACTTGGCACCCTGATGCGCGGCTTGCGCCGGGTGCTGGCCGCTTGAATGGGGTCAAGGTGCGCTCCCCGATTCAGTGCTGCGACTTGGCTTTCAGTAGCTTGCCGAGCAGGCTGCCGGAGTTTTCCTGGCCGCTGAGCACGTAGTCGAGTTCATTGGCGTTTTTCAGGGTCAGCTCAAGCTTGCGTTGGGTGGACAAGGCGCTGGCGAACAGTAGTTGGTCACCCGCTTCGAGCCGGAAGTCATCGGCCGGAAGCAGAACGTAGTCGCGGCCGCGTTCGATCAGCAATGGGACCGCGGGCAGGCGACTGTCGCGGTCGGCGCCATCGGTCAGGATTTCGCCGAGGCGGATTTTCCGGTCGTGCATCAGCGCCTGCCAGGTAGCCGGGGCTTCGGCGGCATTGAGACGAATGTCCCAGATGACTGGCGTCAGGCCGCCACTGGCTTCTTGCAGGCGTTTGACCAGTTGTTCGCAGTGGCTCTCCGCCAGCTGGCTGACGTGATCGAGAAAACGGGCGAGCAGTGGCGCCGTCAGGATGGCAATGCATTCCTGGGCGATGATGCGACTGGGCAAGACGGTGAAATCCGCGTCAAAGGCGGTGAATAGCGCGCTATTGGCGGCATGGTTCTGGCGGGCGACGACAAATAGATCGGGCTTGATCTCGCTGGCGGTGATGGCGACCGAGAGATTGTTGATGTCGTTGCGGCTGCCGGCGACGATCCCCGTCGCGTGCTCGATGCCGGCCTGGCGGAGGGTGCTGGCTTCCGTGCCATCGCCGGCAATCTCGCGGTTGGCATCGGGGGCGCTTGGGTCGATGATGGTCAGCGTGATGCCGGTGCCGCGCAGTCGCTCGGCGACGGCATGCCCGAAACGGCCGTAGCCGCAGAGTATCCAGTGGCCGCGCGGCGGGCGCAGGGTTTCCGGGATCGGCGATTCGGGCAGGCTGGTCAGCAACTCGATCAGGCGAAAACGTTCTGGGGAGGAAACCGCCAGCGCCAGCCGGTCAGCAAAACGTTCATAGGGATTGATGATGAAGTCGGTGCCGAAGGAGGCCATGTTGGCGGCGATGCTGCCCTGTTCGGCGCGAGCGATGACCGGAATGTCCGGGTTGAGCAGGCGAACGGCAATGGCGATGGCCAGATTGGCCTGCTCGTCGTTGGTGATGGCCAGTACGCCGCGGCATTTCGGGTGCATCAGACCGGCCAGTTGCAAGTTGTCGGGCTGGCGGGCATCGGCGGCAAAGGCGGGGGTGTCGGTCTTGAAATCCAGCAGGTCGAGTTCTTCGACGCGCAGTTCGTCTCTCTCGATGACGACGAAAGCCTGCCCGATCTGGTCGAAGGTCCGGGCGATCAGGCTGCCCGTCTCGCCGCAACCGCAAATCAAGTAGAAGTCCTGCTTGATCTGGCGAACCCGACGCGTGAAGCGGTTGGCGGTCAGCGTGTTCTGGAAACCCTTGTCCTGCAGCAGGGCAATCAGCGTGACCACCGAGTAGGACCAGCCGACGACGGTCAGGTAGATGCAGACGGTGACCCACAGGCGCTGGGCATCGGAAAAGGCAGCGGGAATCTCGCCGAAGCCGATGGTGGTAGCGGTGTAGCTGATGAAATAGAAGGCGTGGAAGAAGCTGAGCGGTGCCGTCATCCGGCCTTCGGCATCGACGCCGGGCACCAGCGTCAGACCGACCACCGAGATCGCATAGATGACGATCAGCACAATGATCGGCGCCCGCATGCGCCGGAGGACAAGGAAGAAAGCGCTGTTCACGCGCGGCTCTTGGCTGGCCTAGCGGCGCAGCATGACCGTTTCGACGATCAGGATGATGACCGAGACGATATTGGCGAATAGCGCACCGCCGGAAAGGGAAACGACACTGGACGTGACATGCGCCGTCATGCCGACGCCGGTGACGTGTTCGGCGATACCCCAGGTGACGGCGGCGGCGATCAGTTGCAGGTCGGCAACCAGACTGGTGGACAGGTGGATGGCGCCGATCTGTGTGCGGTCGCCGAATTTGAGCGCGGTGGCGATCAGGCTGACGAACAGCGCGGCCGCCAGTTCGTAGACGCTATGCAACTCCGCTCTGGCGATGTCGCCGATGAAGAATCCGAAGTTGAGCGTGGCCGCCAGCAGGATGAAGAAACCGAAAATGACTTTTTCGAGATTCATGATGCCCCCCAAAATGCAATCAGGGCGTGCCATGCGGCACGCCCTGTCAGCTTACTCCTGTCGGGCCTTGCCCGGCGAGGGGGTCAGCGATTCTCGACCGGGGCGCTTTGCGGTGGCGCCGAACGGGCACCGAGGACTTGATTGTCGAGGCGGCGGGTTTCATCGTCGCTGACGATTTCCATCACATTGACGACCTTGACGACGCCGGCCGTGGTGCGAGCCACGGAGACCGCGACCTTGGCTTCGCGCTCATTGACGATGCCCATCAGGTAGACAATGCCGCGTTCGCTCAGCACCTTGATGTGGTTGGCGGACAGTTGGTTGGTGTCGACCAGGCGGGCCTTGACCTTGGACGTGATGAAGCTGTCGTTGCTGCGGCTGCCGAGCGGCGTCGCCGGACCGATACCCAGTTCGTT
>JAGTRV010000170.1 GCA_018262245.1 Pseudomonadota bacterium
GGAATATTTCAAGGCGGCGGTCGGTCGCAAGATTAACGGCCAGTTGATTCAGCCGGTATTCGAGGACTGGAAGAACGGCAAGTACAAGATCATCAGCTTTTACGCCAAGCGAGCGCGCGGCCTGATGACGCGCTACGCCGTCCTCAACCGCCTGCGCGAGCCGGAAGGCCTGAAGGAATTCGATTACGACGGCTACGCCTTCGCGCCGGAAGTGTCCGATGCGCAGCGCTGGGTTTTCCGCCGGCGCGAGGTTTGAGCGTCGGCGGGCCGCCAGGCTTTACTTCAGCGACAGGCTGAGGTCGCCACGGGCGGTGCAGACACAGGGTAGAAACTGGCGTGGACCGACGGCGAATTCAGGCTGCACCAGCCAGTCGACTTCGCCGCTGTTCAGTTCGGCGACGCACTGGCCGCAACTGCCGGCCCGGCATTCGGCGCTGACCGTGACGTCGTTGGCTTCCAGCGCGGCGAGCACGGTTGGCTCGCCGGCGGTGACCAGGGTTTTGGTCGTTCCGGCGCGGTCGACCGCCAGAGTCAGGCCATTTTGCCCAGCGCCTTCGCCGACACCAAAGGCTTCGTGATGAATGCGTGCTTCGGCGATGCCCCGCGCCCGCAAGCCATGCCGCAGATCCGCCATCATGCTGTTGCTGGCGCACAGATAAAAATCTGCCGTCGTTGGCCGCGTGATGGCATCGACGATGTGCCCGGCATTGAGACGGCTGCGCTTGCCGGACAAGTCGTCGGCCCGGCGCGAAAGGTAGGGCTGGTAGCTGAAATGGGCGTACCGGCCGGCCAGGGCGATGAATTCATCGCAATAAAGCAGTTGCTCGGCGCTGCGGGCGGCGTGGAATAGGCTGATCGGCCGACCACTGTCGAGCGCCGCCTGCAGCATGGCACGCAGCGGCGTGATGCCGATGCCGCCGGCGATCAGGACGAGCGGACCCCGACCGGGTTTGATCGTGAAATCCCCCTGCGCCCGCGAGACGTCGATACCGTCGCCGACCTGCAGGTTCTGCCATAGCCATTGCGTCATCGTTCCCTGGGCTTCGCGCTTGATGCCCAGTTCGTAGTGAGCCGGCCTGGCCGCCCAGGCAGCGAGCGAATAGGCACGCTGGATGGCCTTGCCGTGCTTGCCGGCCGGTGCTGTCAGCAGCAGATGCTGGCCGGCCCGAAAGCCGGGCAGGGGCTTGCCCTGGGGATCGACCAGTTCGAGACAGAGCAGTTCGCCGGCCACTTCGCGACGTTTGGCGACGAGCAGTCGGCGCGGCTTGCTGGCGGCTTCGGCGCATCGGCGGCGGCCGATGGCGCGCAGGCCGTCGATGGTCAGCCAGGCGATGCTGAACAGGGCGAGCAAGCTGAGGGCGGCGAGGATCAATGCCATGTCGCTTAGCCCGCGAGCAGCGCAGCCTTGCGCTTCTCGGCCCGCCACCACATATAGACGCCAGTCAGCGCCAGCAGGCACATGGCAAGACCGATCAGGTCGACCCAGATCCATTCGCCGTCCTTGCCGAAAAACGCCTGGCCGGTATGCAGATCCATGATCAGCTTGCCCAGGCTCAGCGGTTTGTCGGCCTGCTCGCTGGCAACCCCGGTGAGGGCCGCGCTGAGCAGGGCATTGCCCTGCCATTGGCGGCCATCGCGGCTCGCCAGTAGGCCTTTGTCCTTTAGCGCAACGATGATGCTGCCGTCGGGCTGGCTGGTGGCCTGCCAGGCATCTCCTTTCAGCGTGCGCTCCCAGCGGCCATCCTTCTCCAGCCAGATGCCGCTCTTGGCTGCGACGACGCGGCCGAACGGCGCTTCGGCAATGCCGCGGATCTGGCTGCCGGCCAGCGCCTCGACTTCGACCAGTCGCTCGCCTTCGAGCTTGTACAAGCCCTGCTGGGTGCCGACGTAGGTCGTGCCGCCCCGGGTGGCCAGTGCGGCACGCGGCTCGACCCCCTTGGCCTTGGCCTCGGCGCCCTGGTAGCCGGGCAGCCATTTGGCGTTGACGGAAATTTCCTCTGTGCCAAGCGCCTTCTTGTGGGCAATGAAGACCGCGGAGGCACCAACGATAAGGATCGGCAGCGCCAGGACCAGGCTGCCCCAGGTGTGCCAGCTGCGGGCCTTGAGGTTGATTTTCATGATCGTTTCTCCTGATGGACGAGGGGGGAGGTCGGGTGAGGTCTCCGACGATTAGGCGGGCTTACCATTTGCCTTCCAGTGCGATGAAATAGCTGGCAATGCCTTTTTCACGGTCGTTCTCCAGCCGGCTGAGCTGGCCGGTACTGTCGTATTCCTGCAGATCGTTGTAGCGCGTCGCCTGGCTAAGGTTCTGGGCAGACAGGCGCAGGCTTAACTGGCGGTCGATCCGGTACAGCGCGTAGAGATCGAACTGGCGGCGTGGGCCCTGGGTCTGACGGACGCTGGCGCTGCTCTCGCGGTCGAGGGCGCCGATGTAGTTGAAATTGCCGCCGAGCGTCGTCTGCCAGCCCGCCAGTTCGTAGTCGAAACCGAGATTGGCGCTCCGGCGCGGCCCTTCGCCGGCGCCGAGGCCGGGGACCGGGTCGAGCAGCCGGGTTTCGCTGTAGGCCAGATTGCCACGCAGCGTCAGGTCGGGCAGCTGCAGCGCATCGGTGCGCCACTTGAAGTCGACCAGGCCGCCGTGCTGTTCGGCATCGCCGACGTTGTAGGGGCGTTCGACCCAGCGCCCGTTTTCGTACTGGATCAGCTTTTGTACCTGATTGCTGATCTGCCGGTGAAAGAGCGAGACGCCGACCGAGCCGGCCCGCTGCGCCAGGAAATGTTCGGCGCCGATTTCGAAGCTCAGGGTGCGCTCGGCTTCCAGGCCGGGATTGCCCGCCTTGTCCGGATTGGACGAGGTGTTGGTGCCACTGGCTGTGCGGACGACCGGGCTGAGGTCCTTGGCATTGGGCGGCTTGCCGTTCAGGGCGACGCTGCTGCGCAGGTTCCATTCGCTGGTCACCTGCCACAGGTAATGCAGCGACGGATCAAGGGCGCTGTAGCGCTGCTCGACCGTGACGCCGGCGCCATCGGTCACCGAGCTCTTCTGCATCTGCCAGCGCAGGCCGGGGGTCAGCACATGCTCGTCGGCCAGTTGCCATTCGTCCTGGACCCAGACGACCTGCCGGCTGTCCTCGATGTCGGCCCCGCTGCCGGCACCCGCCGCGACAGCGACGCCGTTGTTGCGCTTGTCCTGGCTCTCGTCGCTGCGTTTGCCGCGCCATTCGATGGCGGCCGTGACGAAATGGCTGTCGGCGAACAGGCGCTTGCCTTTCAGCAGACCGCCGATTTCGCGCTCGCGGCGCCGGGTGCTTTCATCGGTGCTGCTGGTGCCGGCACCGCCGGCATCGTACTTGCGCACCGCTTTGTCCTTCTCTTCGTACTCGCCCTGTATGGTCAGGCGAGCGAGTAATTCGCCATTGCCCGCCTGCTGCTGCTTCCACTCGGCATTGAGGCGGCCGCTGCCGCGGCTGCCGTTTTCCAGTTCACGGTCATGGCCGGCGTAGGCGAGGCCGGTACCGGCCAGCGGATCGGCGTAAGCGCTGCGGTCGACCCGCGTATTTCGCTCATTTTCAGTCAGGTTGAGCAAGGGGCTGAGCGTGAACTGCTGGCCGCCGCTGAGGTTCCAGCTAAAGCGCGGGCTTAGGGCCAGATTGTTGTCGCGCCCGCTTTGTTCGATTTTTTCCTGCGTCCAGGCGTTGCGGCTGCCGTTGGCGAAGCGCTGGATATCGGTGTCTTGATGGGCGACGAGCGGCTGGCTTTGCAGCGAGCCGCCGAGCAGGTAGCCGAAATCGTCGAGTCGTTCGCCATACTGGCCTTCGGCGCGGACAATCGGTTCGCCGGCACTGGCGCCGAGCGCCAGTCGTGCGCCGCGCGTCGCCCGGGGCGGTACGTCGCGCAGGATCAGGTTGATGACGCCGCCGGGGCTGCTGACCGGAAATTCGGCCGTGCTGTTGCGGATGATTTCGACCCGTTCGACGAGGTCGACCGGAAGACGCAGCGCGGCGCCCGGCGAATTGTCGCCACCCGGCAGCGGCTGACCGTCGACCAGGATCTGCGGCAGGTGCCGATCGCGCCCCTTGCCCCGGCCGCGCCGGCTGTCGGGGTCGGCAAAGACGCCGGTGCCGGGCAGCTTGCGCAGCAGCTCGCCGACACTGCCGGCATCCATCGTATCCAGTTCTTCCCGGTCGTAGATCAGCTTGCCGGCCGATGCGTTGCGGCGCATCTCCAGCGTGTTGCTGCGAACCGCCGTCACCGCTACTTCGCCGAGCGTGGTTTCCTGCGCACAAAGCTGGCAGGCGACAGCAAAAAGTACGGCCCCCGCGAACGGGGCCGTGCCTTGCCGACCAACCATCGGTCCGCGACTCAACTTAGAAACGGCTTTCGAAGGTCAGCATCACGGTCGGTTTGGAACGCTCGACCTTGAATTCGTCGGCGGTAATCGCCCCGGTTTTTTCGTCGCGCTTGATCGTCCGTTCTTCCTTCTCGACCGACAGCACGTTGCGGGCGATCAGCCGGATCTCTGCGAGCGGGCTGAAGGCCTTGCCGAAATAGAGATCGAGGCCGGTACGCGCCCCCCAGGTCTTTTCTTCCAGTACGCCATCGTCATTGGTGCTGTTGGTCGAAAATTCCGGAACGTAATTGACCGAGAATCCGGCAAACGAAGCGCTCGGTCGATGGCGGTAGTCGAGGCCGAGGTTGGTCACCCGTTCTGGCATTTCCTTGACGTCGATCTTGCCCTTGCTCGGGCTCTCGATGCGGCCGCGCAATTCGGAATGGTTACCGACCAGGTTCAGGACATGGCCGCGTTTTTCATACAAAGGGAAGCGCAGATCGAGTTCCATGCCCCAGAAGTGCGCGTCACCGACGTTCTGCGGCCGCTTGACGTAGCGCGTTCCCTCCAGCTTGGTCCGCTCCTCGACAAAGTCCTGCACATCGCGGTTATAGAAATTTACGCCGAGAATGCCGCGATTGGCCATGAACAGCTTTTCGAAACCGGCTTCCAGGCCGAGTGCCCGTTCCGGTGCCAGCCCGGCATTGCCGGCCTTGTCGGGATCGCTGGCGCTGCCCGTCTTCAATTCGCTGAGCGGATTGAGCTGGTCGAATTTCGGCAGTTTCAGCGTCTTGGCGATGCTTGAGCGAATGTTCAAATCGTCCATCACCGCCCAGCGATAGTGCAGCGACGGATTGCTCGCCTGCTGCGTGTCGCTCAGCGCCGCGCCGCTGCCGCCCTGAGACTCTCGCGATGTTCGCTCGTAGCGGATACCCGGCGTCAGCCAGTGATTCTTGAACAGGCTGATTTCATCCTGGACGTAGAAGATGAATTTGTCCTCGGTGATATCGAACTTGTCGCGTACCCCCGATTTGTCGGAAACCGCTCCAGGCACGCCTTTGGCGCTGAAGGACTGCTCGGTCTTCGGCTTGCGGCTGCTGTAGTCGGAGAAACGGACTTCAACGCCGGTGCTGACCCGGTGCATGTCGCCGAGCGGCATGACCAGACCGGCACCGGTGTAGTTGATCGTTTCCTCAAGCTCTTCATTCTCGGTGGCGCGCTTGGCACCGGTGTAGGCGCCAGTCGTCGCGTTGTAGCTGTCGGTCCAGGTCACCTTGTCCTTGACCGAGGTGGTCTGCTGGCTGCCGGCCTTGGCATACCAGTTGCCCCAGTTGGTCTTGCCATCGTAGCGGCCGGCCAGGCGAGCGATCTTGTCGTCCTTGTTTTCGGTGGTGGCGACCCGACTGGTGACGACCTTGGTGTTGGTCACCGTGTTGTTCTCGGTCTTGTCCTCGGTGCCCTTCGAGATGAAGGGCTCCAGCGTCAGCTTGTCTTCGCCAAAGCGCCAGGTCAGGCGCGGCGTGAACAGGAACTCGCTCTTCTCGACTGGTTTCGGCTTGTATTCGGTGCCGCTGACTTTGCCGGTTTTGACATCGAAAGTCTTTTTCTCTTCGATGACATCCTCGGCCCCCTTGGTGTAGGAGGCGGCGAGCAGCAGGTCGAAGTCACCCCAGCGCTTGCTGGTCTGGACGATGGCATCGCCGACATTCATGTCGCCGTTGCGGCCAAAGGCAAGGCGGGTGCGGGTCACTTCGTCGATACGCTGCTTGAAGACGATATTGACGATGCCGCCGACGTTGCCGGATTCGTATTCGGCGCTCGGGTTGCGGATGATCTCGATGCGCTCGATCATGTCGGCCGGCAGGCGGTCGACCTGCATCTGGCGCTCCTTGGTGGCGCCGGGCACCGGCTCGCCGTTGATCATGAACTGGGTATAGCCCTTGTCCATGCCGCGCATCCGCACATCCTTGGTCACCCCGGCCGGGCCGGTGAAGGAGGTGCCGGGCAGGCGCTTCAGGATGTCGCCGACCGAAACGTCGCCGAAGCGCTCGATTTCCTCTTCGGAAATGATGATCTTCGAAACATTGCTCTCCTTGCGCTCGATTTGCGCTTCGCGCTGGTCGGTGACGACCACTTGCTTGAGCATTTTTTCGCCATCGTCGGCGTGTGCGGCATGAGAAATGAGGGGCAGGCCGATGATGGCTGCAGCGAGCACGCTGAGGCGTGTCTTGGGGGGGCGCAAAGCCAGTGACGCAATCACGATGAAACTCCCTGAATGGAATTTGCGTGGCTGGCTGGGAGCGTCTGGCTGGCGCGTGACCGTGGCTGGCTGGGCGGATGATGAAATTTGAACTTCGGGCGAATTGTAACAATATGTACCTGCAAATAACAACAATTCGCATTTGTATTTTGCCGCTGCATCGTACGGCGGAGGCATGTGCAACATGGCTGCGCCAGGCATCGCGATCATCGCAGGCCGAGCGTGCTATGTTTCGTCGCCTGTAAATTGCTAGGAAAGTGAAAGATGGCCTGGGAAAAGACCGAGTCGACCTCGATCAGCGAACGCGGAACGCGGGTGGCGCTGATCTTCGCGCTCGCCGCCGAACGCCTGTCGGCCTTCTACGAGCACGGCCAGTGGCTGACCGAGGCGCAGGGGGCAAGTCTGGCCGCGGACTGGCTGAGCCGCTCGAAACGCAGCCTGCCGCTCAACGAACGCCGCCAGCTTTCCGGTTTGAGCGATCAACTGGCGCGGCAGATCGCCGGCACCCTGTCGCGCGAAGCGGG
>JAGTRV010000365.1 GCA_018262245.1 Pseudomonadota bacterium
GCGCTACCCGCGGAGACGGGGTTGTGGGCCGGCGGCTATGGCGTCAAGCCGATCCGCAAGCCGATCGACGGGGTGTGCCTGGTTCCCGAATTCCAGGATTTATATGATTGCCTCGCCAGTTGGCGAAGCGGGACGGGCAGAGATACCAGGGGCTGACGCTTAGCATGTGACCCATCCGAATGATCGCAGGCACACACAAGAGGCCAGCCGGGAGGCTGGCCTTTCTTATGAACGTTCGGCTGTTTAATGGGTGACGAGCCAGGCCTCGCCAGAAACACTTCCTCGGTCGATCACGAAGAGACGCTGCGCGATCGATGCGGCAACACCCACGGCGCCCATGAGGTTGCATCGACTTCCCATATGAACCCGCCCTTGAGCGCAGCCCGGGGTTTATCCCTTGGCACATCGGGTGGCGCTTGCTAAGGTCAACAAGGAAAGCGTTGCACCGTAGTTGTCGGTCCAAGCGGCCGATCACCGACTGGTTGTTCGCTGAGCGCAACGACAGGGAGGTCCACCATGCCCACACAGACTTATCACAAGCGCACCTTCGACGCGCGGCCCGACCGCATCGACCTGCGCGATCGGGTCTATCAACCCAAGCTGGTCTCGCTGCCGGCGCGCTGGCCGAAAATCGAGAAAATCGATCAATTCCTGCCGGCGTATGCCGAGGCGCTGGTGCTGGACCAGGGCGAGGAGGGCGCCTGCACCGGATTCGGGCTGGCGGCAGCCGTCAATTTTCTGCTTTGGCGCAACAACGGCTATCAGACCAAGGGCCTGAAGACAGTCAGTCCCCGCATGCTCTATCACATGGCTCGGATGTACGACGAATGGCCCGGCGAGGACTATGAAGGCTCCAGCTGCCGGGGTGCGATGAAGGGCTGGCACCGTCATGGCGTGTGCAAGGATGAGACGTGGCCCTACCGCAACAAGAAAGACGCGATCGTCTTTGTTCCACCGAAGACCGGCTGGGAGCAGGAAGCCGCGCAGCATCCCCTGGGTGCCTACTACCGGATCGAGAAGCGCAGCATCAGCGACCTCCAGTCCGCCATCCTCGAGGTGGGCGCCATTTGCTGTTCAGCCAATGTGCACAATGGCTGGTTCCTCAAGAAGACCAGGCAGCCGGTGGTCATCCGCCAGGACGCAAAAAGCATCGGCGGCCACGCCTTTGCCATCATCGGCTACACCGAGGAGGGCTTCATCGTGCAGAACTCGTGGGGGCCGGATTGGGGCTATCACGGCTTCGCCATCCTCGATTACGAGGACTGGGTCACCAACGGTACCGACGCCTGGGTTGCTGTCATGGGTGCGCCCATGATTGCGGCGACTGCGCCTGTCAGCTTCAGCACCCGGCCGCTGCAGGAATCGGTATCGCGTCCCACCGGCCGGGCGGGCAAGGACAAGGCGCCCGGCCAGGGCTTCCACTACCGCAACGAAAACGTTCGGCCGCTGACCGAGAGCGAGGCCTATCTGCACACCCTGGTGCTGGGCAACAACGGCATGCCCATCAACCGCATCGTCAGCACGGAGAACGCGTTCAAGGCCACGGAGCAGGTCTGCCTCAGCCAGCCCTCTGCCTGGTTCGACGCGCTACCGGCGAAGCAGCCGCGCAAGCTGGCGCTTTACGTGCACGGCGGCCTCAACAGCGAGGCCGACTCCCTGATCCGCATCCGCATGATGGCGCCCTACTTTCGCGAGAACGGCATCTATCCGCTGTTCGTCACCTGGAAGAGCGGGGCGCTGGAGAGCATTGGCGGCATTCTCGAGGACTCGGTTCGGGAGATCTTTCGCGGGCAGCCCGAGATGCGCGACGAGGGCGTGGCCGACAAGATCAAGGAGGCCCTGGCCGACGCGCGCGACCGATCCATCGAGGTCGCCTGCGAGAGTCTGCTGGTCAAGCCCATGTGGTCCGAGATGAAGCAGAACGCCGAGGCCGCTGCCCTGTCCGGCGCCGGCCTGCGGTTGCTGGGGGGGCATCTGCTGGCGTTGAAAAAGCGTATCCCCAATCTGGAGATTCACCTGGCGGGCCACTCGGCCGGTTCCATCGTCCTCGGCCACCTCTTCTCGCTTTTGGACAAGCGGCTGTCCGCCGCCAGCCTTACCCTGTTCGCGCCTGCCTGCAGTGTCGACTTTGCCACCCAGCATTACGGCACGGCGATCCAGGCGGGCAAGCTCGCCCCCGGCAGCGTGCACGTGGACATCATGGACGACGAGCGCGAGCAGGCCGACACCGTCGGTCCTTATGGCAAATCCCTGCTCTACCTGGTCAGCCGCGCCCTCGAAGTACGCCACAAGACCCCTCTGCTCGGCATGGAATGGGCCTGGAAGCCGGACAGCGCGCCCGAGGACCAATGGTCGAACGATCCTGGCATCCGGGCGATCTTGGCGGAATGGTCCGGCATCGCCGCCGGCATGTCTTTGCGCCTGCACGGCAAGCGGCGCGAATACGTTTCCACCGGCGCCGGCCGCATCAAGCTTGCCCACGGCTCCTTCGACAACGACGTCGAGGTTGTCAGCGACATGCTGCTGCGCATGCGCGGGGGCGATGCGCCGCTCGCC
>JAGTRV010000047.1 GCA_018262245.1 Pseudomonadota bacterium
GAACTGGCCGGCAACGCCACCGGCCTCTTCTACATGAGCGAGGAAGGCCAGGAAGGCCGCAACGCCTGGCTCGAACGCCGGCCACCCGATTTCGGCAAGTACCGCAAGCGGCCGTGAACATCGCTGCAGCCGACTGGCAGCCCTACCGGCTCCCGTTAAATCGGCCTTGGCAAACCAGCCGGGGAACATTATTCGAGCGTTGCGGCCGCCTGCTTCGACTTCAGACAACAGACGGATTGACCGGCTGGGGTGATGCGGCCCCGCTACCTGAATTCGGCATCAGCGAAGCCGCGGCAACAGCCTTTGCCGACGAAACTGCGCACCTCGATCTGGCCGCCCAAAAAGCGGGGCTTCCTCTCCATGCCTGGCTGAGCGGGGAAGTGCCTATTCTTTCCATCAGGACGAACGCCAACTTGGGTGCGATTGACACCGTCGACCATGTCGCGCTCAAGAGTGCTGTCGACGCCGGTTTTTCCGTCGTGAAAATCAAGGTTGGCCGACAAGCACTGGCCGACGAGATTACCTACTTGCAGCAGCTCACCCGGGATCTGCCGCCAACACTGAGCTTTCGTCTGGATGCAAACCAGGCTTGGCAATTTGCCGATGCGCGAGCCTTCATCGAAGCCTGCGCCGTTCTGCCTATTGAAGGTTTGGAAGAACCGCTCAGCGATCCTGATCCGGTCTTGCTCGCCAAATTACAGTCGTTTGCAGCATTCCCGCTCGCCATCGACGAATCGATTAACCTCCTCGATACGCATTTTTTCCGGCACCCACCGGTACGCCGCATCATCATCAAACCAGCTCGCCATGGCGGCCTGCTGGCCAGCATTGAACTGGCCTTGCGCGCCCGTGCTTCGAGCATCGAAACCATAATTACCTCAAGCCTTGAAAGCAGCTGCGGTCTGCTCGCCTGCGCCCAACTAGCGGCGGCTGTGGCGCCAGATTCGATACACGGGCTGGCAACAGCAGACTGGTTTGCGCAAGATACGGGTATGGCTCCGACCATCATCGGCGGCCGCCTGCAGCTACCGGGCACTCCTGGCCTCGGTTTTCAACCCGTAACCCGATAAGGGCCATCACCTGCCCGACAGCGAAACTGATAGCGAGCAAAGCATCGCCGCATCATCACGATTGCCGCCCCTGCTGCCGAATGCCATGACAAACGCGGAGCAGCAACTATATCTCGCCAAAAACGTTAGCCAGCCCGATGCCCTGCAAGGCAATCGATTAGCTGCGAACCGTCAGCCAGCGCAGCAGCGTCGCGTAAAGGACATCCGGATTGACCGGTTTGGGAATGAAGTCGTTCATACCGGAAGCCATGCATCTCTCACGGTCTTCGGCAAAGGCATTGGCGGTCATGGCCAGAATGGGAACAGTCTGGCGTCCGGGCAGTTTGCGAATTGCCCTTGTTGCCTCCAGACCATCCATTTCAGGCATCTGCATATCCATCAGGATCACGTCGTAGTCATTCTCCACGACCAGCTGCACGGCCTGTAAGCCATCGGCTGCCAATTCGACCTCCAGGCCAACTTCTCGCAACAACTCTCCAGCTACCTCCTGATTGATCGGTTCATCTTCAACCAGCAACACACGTCGACCACGATGCTCACTCACAAGAACCTCCTCGGGGTCGCTCGCGAGAGTCGGCTTTGCCTGCCCAGTAGAGCGCCCTTTGCCAAGTCTCACGGTCAACCAGAAGGAACTGCCTTGCCCGGGGATACTACTCACGCCGACCTCCCCCCCCATCATCTGAGCAATGTGCTGGTTAATGGCCAAGCCTAGGCCTGTGCCGCCAAATTTACGCGTCGTAGAACTATCGGCCTGAGCGAAAGGAATGAACAAATGCGATTGCTGCTCGGCCGTCATGCCAATGCCGGTATCGCTGACTTCGAAGCGCAGCAGGTAATCCGTCGCTGTTTCTTCGACGACGCTGCCTTTCAGAGAAATGCTGCCTCGCTCGGTAAATTTGAGCGCGTTGCCTAGATAATTAACAAGCGCCTGTGAAAGCCGGGTCGGGTCGCCACGCAACGCCTGTGGAATAGAGGACACATCAGCATTCACCGTCAGCCCCTTGGCTGCAGCAGCCCCGGCAATGACCGCCAAGGCCGTATTCACCACCTCGGACAACGAAAAATTTTCCTGTTCCAGAACGAGTTTTCCGGCCTCAATCTTGGACAAATCGAGAATGTCGTTGATGATGACAAGCAGGTGTGTCCCGGAGCTGGCAATCTTGTCGAGCTGCTCAAGCTGCGCCGGACTTGCCCCGGCACGTCGCATCAGATGAACCATGCCGAGGATTCCATTCATCGGCGTTCGTATCTCGTGGCTCATGTTCGCCAGAAAAGCGCTCTTGGCCCGTGTTGCAGCCTCGGCCGAAGCTCTCGCCGTCGCCAGTTCAGTGGTGCGGCTCTCGACCAGCTCCTCAAGGTGATGGCGGTATTGCTCTAATTCCTTGCTACTCCGCTTGCGCTCGGTAATGTCTTGAATCGTGCCATGGAGGTCGATGATCGTCCCATCAGGCCTGCGTGTCGCCTCTCCGCGCACAGCCACCCAACAGCTAGTAGCGGGCGGTGACATTAGCTCGACATCGCATTCGTAGGGTTCGCCATCAACCAGGCATTTCTCGATCGTAGCTGAAAGCAGCCTCCAGCTTTCTGGCATAAAGTATTGACTAACCTCGGGATAACCAAGGGGCGGCAAACGCGGATCATGGCCATAGATACGATAGACCTCTTCGGACCATGAATGCTCGCCAGTTCCAATATTCCATGTCCAGTTACCAATACCGGCCTGGCGTTGAGCCAGTTTCAGGGCCGCTTCACTGGCCACCAATGCCGCCATTGCCCGCTTGAGCTCGGTGATTTCGCGCGAAATACCAAAGAGCCCGACAACACGCCCCTGGTGGTCAAAAACCGGCCCCTTGGTCACCAGGAAAACCATTTCCTTGCCATCCAGCGTTCTGAGGCACTCTTCGTGAGTTGTGTTTCGAGCTGCCAGCATGATCACACGATCACTGGTCATCAAATCACGGGCCGTTTCTTCCGGAAACAGGAAAGTATCATCCTGACCAATGATTTCTTCTTGCGCCTTGCCAACAAAGCCTGCTGTAGCGGCATTTGCCAAGAGGTAACGCCCTTGGGCATCCTTCAGGAAGACGGCATCCGATGTACCCGACACTATCGTGTCAAGGAGTTGGCGGTTGACCTCTGCCTTGCTCCGCGCCTTACGTAGCACTTCACTGAGCAAACTGATGGCGACACCGTTAATGACCAGGAAACTCCAATGAAAGAGATCGTAACTGGAGGCGATATAAAGGCCGCGCAGAGGAGCAATCGACAAGAAATTCACACCCAGCGCCGATAATGCCGTAGAGAAAAGCCCTGGCCCCAAGCCCCCCAGCAAGGCGCTGAGAATGATCGGCAACATGAACAAAATGAGCATTGGCCGTTCGTCGAATGGGAGCGGCAAACTTGCCCGCACCAGCAACATCAGCAGCGTAACCAGAATAGCGAAAATATAGACCGCCCAACGTGGCCATCGTCCCTGCATTGAACGATCAAGCAGTGATTTCAGTAAGCCTTCGCTAAGTGCAGCATTGTCTGTGGGCACTGCACGCATGGCGAGGTAAAACATCCCGGCTGTCGCAATGACAAAAAATATTCCCTTGGCTGTTGATAGCCAAACCATGGAATTGATGTCGGCAAATGCCGACATCAATTGGTCGGACAGGAATATCCACAGCAGGGAGAAAACTGTGTAACCAGCCGTCGCCAATAGAATAAAGCGATCACGCGAACTGACGCTCATTGCCGCCTGCTTAGCCTTCGTCGCCTTGGCAAAAAATAACAAAACCCAAGCACCCAGCCACCTCCAGTGTATTGGATAACAAATGCTAAATAGTATTTCAGAAACTACAGTATCCTGTATCGATAAGTCGACTGTGGATTTCCTCTATAGCCAAATAACAATCTAGTACAAGTATGCAGATTCGACTGATCCATGGCCCGATACCGGATTTGATTCCGTCGCATAACCTCCCGAGGCAGTAAGCTCATTGGCACAAAAAACTGCCAGATCTAGCCTCCTGATTAACAGACGAGCCAAACCACAGCATCGGCGAATCCAGGCTCGAGAATTGGCATGGCATGGGAGAAAATAATAGCCGTTGATATCGTTCTGCCAACGGAGAGGCAGGCGCCCGCACATTCGCAAGCGTATGGCAGCCAGCCTTTAGCAATCTCGGCGATGGGGTCATCTACGACGCAGCAGAACTCAAGGCCCCTGCAATATCCGGGACACAAAGAGAACCCTGCTGACGATACAAACGTACGGGTAAGAGGCGCCGCCAGAATAACGCAACTGGATATAGTCGCCGGACGAAAAGGCAATGCCGGCCGGAGTCACACTCCAGCCAAACGGATTACTTCTCTTCCTTATCCGCCGGATTGAGCAAACCGGTGATGAACATGTTCCGCGTTTGGCTTTGCAGTTGATCCTGCATCGACTGGAACATTTTCTTGGACTGATCCATATAGGTAGTCATCATGCTCTGCATGGCTGGCTGCTGAAAATTCAGGAACTGGTTCCAGAAGTCCGCCTGCATGTGAGCGTTGTCGCCACCGTTGGGGCCACCCATGGTGCGCGACTGATCCTGCAATTTCTGCTGGAAATCAACAAAGGTCTTCATGTTGTTTTCCAGGTACTTGCCGAGCATACCCTGCATCGTGCTGCCGTAGAAACGGACAAAGCCAGAAAGCAGTTCGCTGGAGAACAGCGGGACACCGCCGGTTTCTTCTTCAAGAATGATCTGGAGCAGGATGCTGCGGGTCAGGTCATCACCAGTCTTGGCATCGATCACCTTGAACACTTCGAACTTGAGGACCAAGTCCTTCACATCACCCAAAGTGATGTACGCACTCGTCTTGGTATCGTAAAGACGACGGTTGGGGTATTTCTTGATCAGGCGTACCGGTTCCGACATGCGGCGATCCTCAATACAAAGTTTTAGTGCAGTGCAGCATTATAGCGTAAAAAAAAGGCGCCCGGAGGCGCCCTTCCCTGTTGCATTGCAAAACTTCAGCAATATTTCATACCGAATGTTGCAATGAGCTTCAGGTAGAGACAACAAGCTGCCGCTATCCACTGTTCTGCAACAATCCTGTAATTTCACTACCGAGTAAGCCCCTAGCCGGGCTACTCACTTGAGCCGTGCCAGGCGTACCGTACGGCAGCCTCACGCTGCCTGAGCACGCCTGATGCTGACCGCCGGCCAATACAGCTCAACCAGCCCGAGATTGTAGGCAAGCCGCCCCTTCAACCAGCTCTCCGCTGTCGTGCCGTCTAAACATACCCGGAGGCGCTGCGCCAAGTCGATACTGACACCAGCCTTAGCGTTCAGCGCACGACAACGTTGCCCTGTTGATGCCCAACTCTTCGGCCGCCTGCATAACCATCAAGCCAAGCCCCGGCAGAACACCTTCCCTCACGGTTTCGTCGGGGTGCGACAGGTTGTAGATGCGCCTCATGCGCGTCAAATCTCTTTAAAGAGCGAGCAGTCTCATTCGGCAATACCTACTCTGGGCACCTGTCTAAATTAAAACAAAACTCTAATGGAGAAATCCGTGCTGCAATTCACTCTCGCCAATCACCTGCTGCTCTCTATCGCCATCCTGTTAGCCCTATTCTTAGTCCCGGCTGTACTTATGCGTGACAGAGGTTTGAGGGAATCCCATGGGAATGAGCACCGAAAAGTCATCAGAATGGGATTGATCGTAGAGCGTGACCGAATTGGAGAATCCCAAGGGAAAATCTGCTCGAGGCGAAATGACACATTAGCACTGTCGAATAACCTTACAACAACCAGCTGATATGCAGAGATCAGTTTCTTGCTGATTATGCAATACATTGATTTCAATAAAAAACAACAGCCCTCCGATCATAATGGCCCGGAATTTGCGTCGGCTGACGCCACGACCTTCAAGTCGACAAGGCGCCAAGAAAATACTGCTTTGTGTCTTCACCCATAGGAGAACACCAATGCGCACCAAGCTAATACGAGCAGTAGTAGCAACATCCTTAGCATCATTGTGTGCCACCAATTCCTGGGCCACACCTGTATACGAAAGCGCAGACTTTGGCGGCGGTTTGTTTAGTGTTACCTCAAGTTTTGTAAGCAGGCTAACCGCCGCAGGCATTACAGGTTTCAGTTCCACTTCCTGCTTCAACTGCGCCAATCCAGCAGTTGTTTCTGGTCATTTCATCTTTGATAGCACCGTGCCGGTACCCAGTTCTGGAACCGCAAACGTATTTTCTATCGGTGCAATTCCAAACGTAACAAACAACAGCATTTTCGAATTCAATATTGGCAGTCTGTCTTTCCATTTTGGCGATGCAGGTACTCAAGGTGGCCCTGCAATTCAATACAAGAACGGTATCTTTAACGGGATATTTTTTGATGAAACATTCGACACCCCAAATGGGACACATTTAGAGCTAAGTGTCCAAGGCGGGAGCTTCTCATTGAGAAATCAGGCCTTCCAAAACCTTTTAACTGGCTTCATCACCGTTGGTGCAAACGGTATGACAAACATCCAGTCTTTTACTCCATCAGGTGATCCGCAGAATAATATTCCCGAACCAGCATCGCTTGCACTTCTTGGCTTGGGTTTAGCCGCTCTAGGCTTTAGTCGCCACAAGAAAGCCTAAACAACCAAGAATGGCAATAAAAAAGCCCTGATTTACAGGGCTTTTTCTTTGTTTTCATGCGCTTCACTGCAACGCATGGACAACCATCTTACTGGTAGTACAGACCGCCATTGATATTCATCGTGGCGCCGGTCATGAAGGCGGCCAGATCGGAAGCCAGGTAGGCGCAGGCGCCACCGATTTCTTCCGGCTTGGCCAGACGCTTCATCGGCACGGTGTCGATGATGGACTGCAGCACTTCCGGCTTGATTGCCATAACCATCTTGGTGGCAACGTAGCCCGGACAGATCGCGTTAACCGTCACGCCCTTGGCGGCCAGTTCGGCAGCCAAAGCCTTGGAGAAGCCGATAACACCAGCCTTGGCAGCGGAGTAGTTGGTCTGGCCAGCCTGACCCTTGACGCCGTTGACGGAGGAGATGTTGATGATGCGACCCCAGCCACGCTCAGCCATCTTGGCGGAGACTTGCTTGGTCATGTTGAACAGGGAAGTCAGATTGGTAGCGATAACGGCATCCCAACCATCCTTTTCCATCTTGGCGAACATGCGGTCACGGGTGATACCGGCATTGTTCACGAGGATGTCGACCTGGCCGCAAGCCGCTTCAGCTTCGGCAACCATTTTCTGGCAATCTTCCAGCGAAGACACGTCACCAGCGACACAGACGAAATCGTTGAAACCAGCAGCTGCCATTTCCTTCAGCCACTCATCCTTGTTGTCGAATTGCGGGTGGTAAGAGGCAACCACCTTATGGCCAGCCTTGGCCAGTTCCTGACAGATTGCGGTTCCAAGACCACCCATAGCGCCGGTAACGAGAGCAACACGTTGAGTCATAGTTATTCCTTCCTGTTGTTAATTTAAAGCGGGGTAAAAAATGACGCCGATCAGTACATGTGCTGACCGCCGTTGATGGAAATATTGGCTCCCGTCACAAACGCCGCTTCATCGGAAGCGAGGTAGGCGACAAGGCCGGCGATTTCTTCCGGCTTGCCCAGCCGATTGACCGGAATCTGCGGCAGAATTTTTGAATCGAGAATTTCCTGCGGAATGGCCGTCACCATCTTGGTACCGATATAGCCGGGAGAAATGGTGTTGACTGTCACGCCCTGCTTGGCGACCTCCAAAGCCAACGCCTTGGTGAAACCATGCATGCCGGCTTTGGCTGCCGAATAGTTGGTTTGGCCAAAAGCGCCCTTCTGGCCATTGACCGAAGAAACGTTGATGACGCGGCCCCACTTGCGTTCGATCATGCCATCCATGACCTGTTTGGTCATATTGAACACGGAGTCAAGGTTGGTATGAATGACCGCATCCCAATCACCCTTGGTCATTTTCTTGAAGGTCATGTCGCGGGTAATCCCGGCGTTATTGACCAGCACATCGACTGGACCGACTTCCCTGGTCACGGTCTCGACACATTCGCGAGCCGACTCGAAATCGGTCACGTCGCACGGGTAGGCCTTGAAGCCGTACCCCATGTTGTTCATTCCCTTCAGCCAGTCCTGTACCTTGGCATTACCCGGCGAATAAGTCGTCACGACCTTGAAGCCCAGCGCAGCCAGCTTGATACAGACGGCCTCACCGAGACCGCCCATCCCTCCTGTAACCAGTGCAACTCGCGACATTTTTTGTCTCCGTGAGAAGTTCTTATACCGCGCGTTCCTTGACGTATCTGCCTGGTGCCGGTTCGATCGGCTTATATTTGGCATTCCCCGGTTTACGCGGTGCCCGCTGTTCTCCTGACAACGGTTTCAGCCAGCCAGCCCAATCGGCCCACCAGCTCCCCTTCATCTCTTCTGCTGCGGCCAACCAGCCCTCAGCATCGGCTTTCACATCTTCGTTAATCCAGTAGCTGCGTTTGTTCTTGCTGACCGGATTGATCACGCCGGCAATGTGACCAGAAGCGCCCAACACGAAACGAATCTTGCCGCCGAGAATGCGTGTGCTCTGGTAGGCCGAGTGCCACGGTACGATATGATCTTCGCGCGTTGCCAGCAGGTAGACCGGCATATCGAGCTTGCCAAGGTCGACCTTCGTCCCGCACATGCCCAGTTTGCCCGGCACGCGCAGATTGTTTTCCAGATACATGTTGCGCATGTACCAGCAGGCGAACGGCCCCGGCAGGCTGGTCGAATCGGAATTCCAGTAGAGCAGATCGAAGGCTTTCGGCTTCTCGCCCTTGAGGTAATTGCCGGTCACGTAGTTCCAGACCAGGTCGTTGGCACGCAGGAAAGAGAAGGTGTTCTGCAGGTCGCGGGCCGGCAGCAGCCCGCCTTTGCCGATCGTACCTTCGCGGGCAGCAACACCCTGTTCGTCGATGAACAGGCCGATTTCACCGGTGTCGGAGAAATCGAGCAGCGTTGTCAGCAGCGTCAGCGAGGCGACGGGGTCTTCTCCACGCTCCTTGAGCACCGCCAGTGCTGATGTCAGGATAGTGCCGCCGACGCAAAAACCGAGCGCATTGACCTGCTTGACCTTGGTGATTTCCCGGGCCACACGCAGCGCGGCAATCGGGCCATTCTCCAGATAGTTATCCCAGCCGAGATGACCCTGCTCTTCTTTCGGGTTACGCCAGGAAACCAGGAAAACCGTATTGCCCTGCTCAACCATGAAACGAATCAGCGAATTATCCGGCTGCAAGTCCATGATGTAGAACTTGTTGAGGCACGGGGGCACAACAAGCAGTGGCCGGGTACCAACCTTCTGGGTCAGCGGCGCGTACTGGATCAACTGCATCAACTCGTTTTCGTAGACAACGGCACCTTCAGTCGTTGCAATATTCTGACCGACCTCAAACACCGATTCGTCGGTCATCGAGATACGGCCCTTCTCGAAATCCTTGATCAGGTTATTGATACCGTCAGTGATGCTCTGGCCCTTCGTTTCCATGGCCAGCTTGATGAATTCCGGGTTGGTCGCAGCAAAATTGGACGGTGCCATCGCATCGGCGACCTGGCGAGCCAGGAAACGCATGCGTTCCTTGGCTTTCTCATCCTCAGCCGGGATCACTTCGACCATTTGCTTTAGATACTGGGTATTGAGCAGATAGGCCTGATGCAGGTAATCGTAAATCGGGCTTTCTTTCCACTCCGGTGCGGCGAAGCGGCGATCGCCGGGTTCCGGTGCAACCTTGAAGACAGGCTCCTGCCCCTGTTGCTTGCCCAACACAGACTGCCAGAGCGACATCTGTTGATCCATGAACTGCTTTTGCAGTGCCGTCATGGCCTGCGGATCAACCGCCGGGGAAGGAATCTTGGCGGCAGAATTGCCTGTCTTGCCGAGGTAATCCATGAACTGCTGCATCATGTTCTGGCCGGCCTGCATAAACTGCGTGGCAGAACCCATGAATGCTTCGTTATCGTTCGGTCCCTGCGCCATGAGAAGACTCGTATCTGTTGTTATCGGGGTTTGAGCTTTTGGATTCTCCATACCCGCTTCAGCGCTGTCAATGCATTTGCATGCATAATTAGGGCGCCCTTGAAGCGCCTGAATATGTACATTGTTACAATCGGCAGGCACTACACAACAAGGAAATCACCCACGAAAGGCCTGCCAGAAGTGCTCGCTGCATAAATTGCGACCCTCTTCATCTTCGGCACAATCTTTCTCTAGCGTAACAATCCGAGCCCATGGGACAAGTGGCGAAATAAAGCGATAGGCAAGTGCGAATTTGCCCGGGAAATAACTGATTCGCCCAGCCTCATCACCGCAAAGCTCGCCAAGTGCGGGCTTTAGCTTTTTGGGGCGACACGAAATACAATGCGCGCCATGCCCTTCGCCATCATCATCGTTATCGGCTGGCTTTACGTGACTGTTCTGGTCGCCGCCAATGAACCGACCATTACTTCCGGGATTATCTCGTTCTTGTTCTACGGCGCCCTCCCTTGCGGGATCATCCTGTATCTGAGCGGATCAAAGATTCGCAGGCAGCGCAAGCGTTACCGGGAAATGATGGCCGAAAGAAACAAAGAAAACGACGCTGACTGAACGGCCCCAGGCCCCGGCTGCAACGCCGGGGAGTTTGCGAGTCACTCGCCGACCAGCGCCTGGACGATGGCGATAGAGGCGATACCTGCCCCGATCAACAGTACCTGCAAGACTGATTCCTTGAGGGCGGTGCGTTTGTGCAACCCGGGAATCAGGTCAGCCACCGCAACGTAGATCATGCTGGCAGCCCCGAGCGCCAGAAGCGACGGAATCCATTCGGTCAGTTGGGCCAATGCAAAGTAGGCCAGCATGGCACCGACCAGCGTCGCCAGACTGGAGAGCAAATTAAAAGCCAGGGCTCTGATCCGGCTGTAGCCGGAATGGAGCAGGATCAGGTAATCGCCGACTTCCTGAGGAATTTCGTGGGCGATGATCGCCAGCGCCGTGACGATGCCAAGCTCTGTATTTTCGAGAAAGGCCGCGGCAATCAGGATGCCATCAACGAAATTGTGGAAGGTATCGCCCACCAGGATGAGCAGGCCGGACCGCCCATGGTCATGGGCTGGCGCATGAGCATCGTGCGCCTCGCAGTGGTCGTGATGACAATGCCGCCAGAGCACCAGCTTTTCCAGCACGAAAAACGCCAAAATCCCGAACAGGACAGTCGCCGCCGTCCGATGGGTATCGCCATGTTCCAGCGCATGCGGCAGTATTTCGAGAAACGCAGCCCCGAGCAGGGCTCCAATCGCATAGGAAATCAGCATGCTGATGCGATGCGTTCCCAGCGCAATGCTCAGCACCGCCGCAGCAATGACGCTCAATGCGCCGCCGGCCAGCGATACGACAATGATCCAGGAAAGAGTGCTCACGGAGTTCGGTTCGATGAAAAGCCGGGAATTATACGCCGTCGGTCGCCAGCCAGATCAGCGTGGCCATGCGCCCGGTGATGCCATCACGACGGTAGGAGAAGAAGCGCTCATGTTCGCTGACGGTACATGCCCCGCCGCCGTAGATGCGTTCGACGCCACTACGCCGCAAGCGGCGACGGGCCAAGGCGTAAATATCGGCCAGCCACTTGCCGGAAGCTGATGGCAGAAATGCACGATCAGCCTCGGGGTCGGCAGCCACGAAAGCAGCACGCACCTCAGCGCCGACTTCGAAACACTGCGGACCGATCGCCGGCCCGAGCCAGGCGAGCACTTCTTCGGGAGGCACCGCCATATTTTTGATCGTGGCTTCCAGTACGCCAGCCACCAATCCACGCCAGCCGGCGTGAGCGGCAGCGACCACCGTTCCGGCACGATCGCAGAAGAGTACCGGCAAGCAATCGGCAGTCATCACAGCACACACGGTATCGGTGCGCCGAGTAAATGCCGCATCAGCCTCCATCGATCTCGGCGAGTTTCCGACGTCGATTGCAGCGATACCGTGCACCTGTTTCATCCACAGTGGCTCGCTTGGCAGATACTTGCGCAAACTTGCCCGGTTAGCCAAAACGCGAGCCTGGTCGTCCCCGACGTGGTCTCCCAGATTGAAGCTACTCCATGGCGCCGGGCTGCAACCACCAGTACGCAGCGTTTGCAAGGCGCGAACCCGAACTGGTGCCGGCCAGTCCGGAGTAAGCAGATCAGCCATAACGCAGGTGATCGAGCAAGTTACGCATATCCTCCGGCATCGGCACTTCCCACTGCATTTTCAGACCGGTAAGCGGGTGAACCAGGCCAAGGCGGGTGGCGTGCAGCGCCTGCCGTGGAAATTCCGGCAACTTCGGGTTGTGCTTGCCATAGACCTGATCACCAACCAGCGGGTGATGGATCGCCGCCATGTGCACGCGGATCTGGTGAGTACGACCGGTTTCCAGCGAGCACTCGACAAAGGTCGTGTAGGTAAATGCCTCCAGAATGCGGATATTGGTAATCGCCGGCTTGCCACCCCGGTTTTCCGGCACGATGGCCATCTTGATGCGCTGCGACGGATGCCGTCCGATCGGCTCATTGACCGTACCTTCGTGCTTCATCGCGCCCGCAGCCAAGGCCAGATAAATCCGCCGCACCGTCCGCGCCTGCAGCTGGCGAACAAGGTCCGTCTGCGCCTCCAGGGTCTTGGCAACAACCAGCAGGCCACTGGTGTCCTTGTCCAGCCGGTGCACGATGCCCGCTCGCGGCACGACCTCGATACCTGGCACATGGTGAAGCAGCGCATTCATCAAGGTGCCGCTCCAATTGCCGCTACCCGGGTGGACCACCAGCCCGGCCGGTTTGTTGATGACGAGCAGCGTCTCGTCCTCAAAAACGACATCGAGTGGAATATCTTCAGGCAGCTCTGGCTGGTTGCGGACGTCTTCCGGCTCGCTGACCAGCAGCTTCTCTCCACCCATCATCTTGCGCTTGGGTTCGGTTTCCGGTTTGCCATCAACCTGCACACAGGCTTCGCGGACCCAACCCTGCAGACGGTTACGCGAATGTTGCGGCAGCAGTTCAGCCAGCACCTGGTCGAGACGGCGGCCATAAGAGGCATCAGGAACGGTCAGGCGGAGCGGTTCAGTTCGGCTATAATCGCCGGAATCTTCAATAGGATCATTCATGATGCGAAGTTTACCCGCATTCCAGACATTCCCCGCCTTCTTCCGCTTGTTGATGGCTGTTTTCGTTGTTGCATTCATTGCCGGTTGCGGCTCGACTTCCGAGAAGTTTGACGAAACAAGCGGCTGGTCAGCCGGCAAGCTCTATTCCGAATCCAAGGATGCTCAGGCCGACGGCAACTGGGAAAAGGCTGCCAAGTACTTGGAAAAGCTTGAAGCACGCTTCCCCTACGGTCGTTATGCACAACAGGCCCAACTCGAACTCGGCTATGTCTATTGGAAGGGCAACGAACCCGGCTCGGCGCTGGCCGCTTGTGACCGCTTCATCAAGTTGCACCCCAGTCATCCGACCGTTGATTATGTTTATTACCTGAAGGGCCTGATCAACTTCAACGAAGATCTCGGCCTGACCGCGTATATCAGCTCACAGGATCCAACCGAGCGGGACCCCAAGGCAGCACGGGAGGCCTTCGATGCCTTCAAGGAACTGGTCACCCGCTTCCCGGAAAGCAAATACGCACCCGATGCAAGCCTGCGCATGAACTATCTGGTCAATGCCCTGGCCTCTCTGGAAGTCCACGTTGCTCGCTATTACGTCAAACGCGGTGCCTATATTGCAGCTGCCAACCGCGCACAGTTTGCGGTCAAGACCTATCCACAGGCCCCGGCGATTGAGGAAGCCATGTACATTCTGGTTACCTCCTACGACAAAATGGGCATGAATGAGCTGCGCGATGACGCTCAGCGTGTGATGAAGAAAAACTTCCCGAACAGCCGCTATTACAATGATGGCCTTGAGCGCAAGACAGCCTGGTGGAAGCTCTGGTAAGTTTGACTGAACCAATTCCCAAATACCCGCTGCTGCGGGTATTTTTTTGCCCCTTCAACGCTTAGCTTAAATCAAGAGAGAGGCTATCCCCGCCGCCTGCGTGCCTTGCCCCACGCTCCGCGTGCCTGGCCAGCCCCCCTCCCCTACACAGGTCGTTTCAGGAGCCTTGCTTAATAGCCAGCACGGCCTGATTGCGCAGCGTCCGCAGCAACTGCAACTCTTTCTCCGGAATCGAAATCCCACCCGGCTCATCGCGGTCGGCATAGATCAGCGCTACCGGATTCCCTTTGATATTCAGCGGAAACAGGACGAATGAGTGGGCCGGGACGGCCTTTCGATACCAGTCGGGAATGCGGCCAGCAATCTTCGGATCGTTGATGTCACTGATCAGCAGATCAACCCCCTTCGATGTCGCTGCATGAAAGATGTCAGGTGTGAAGCTGAGCGGAAAACGGAACGCCCGGGCAAGCTCGTTGGCATCCGGCCCAAAACCAAAGCGCCCCTGCATGGCCCCAGCCTTGACATCACGGATGCACAGCACGATCCGCTTGAACCCCATGGCACGATACATCGTCTCAAGGATGATGCGCAGGACATCATTCAACTGGAAACCATCGATCAGGGTGTTGCTGATGTCCTGAATTCCCGCCGTCAAAATAGCCTGCGCGTCGAGAACCTGCAAACCGACTTCGCTATCAACGGCGCCTAGCGGGTCACTCTCGCCAAGGACGGTACCATCCGCGAAATCAGTATCGTTAGTATCACCAACCTCAGCCCCCCCCTTTTTAGCGAACAAACGCATCTGTTTGCCAAAACTTGTCTGCTGCAGGTTGAGGTGAATGACGCGGGCAAAATCAGCCACTTCCTCAACAGCTCGCTGAACCGTCTGAAACACATCTTTCGGATTGAGATCAATCGCCTCGGCAAAACGCGTCATTGCTTTTTTCAGCTCACGGTCACGAATTTCCGGTGTCGATTGAGCGATGGAGTCGCACAATTCGTTGGAAAATCCGGACAACACACGCAGTCTGTCCTCCTGTTGCGCCGGTTTCTTGACCGGCCCTGCCGGCAACTTCCGCATTGAACTGACGATCAGCGGCGGGAAGCCCCACTGGCGGGCAACGGCCATGCCCATATCTTCCAGGGAAATACCCAGCACTTGCAGCGCTGCACTCTCCTCGCTGCAGTTCTTCTGGGCCATGACACGCCGAATCTCGTCCGACTCCTCGGGGAAGTAAAACTGTGACAGCAGGCGACCCAGACTGTGGAATAAAGCGCAAATGAAGGACTGTTCCAGATCGCGCATGTGCGCGGTGGCACCAATGTCCTTGGCCAGAACACCAGCCAGGTTGGCACGCAGGAAATCCTCTTTCAACTGGTTGGCATTGCCTTTGTTCTGCAAGTGTTCGAACAACAGGACCGTGATGGCAATATTGCGAACGGCCTCAAAACCCAGCACGATCACGGCTCGCGAGACCGTACTGATGGAGCCGCCACCTGCCGGCCTGAAGTAGGCAGAATTGACCAGTCGCAGCAACTTGTTGGTCAGTGCAAAATCCTTGAGGATAGTATTGGAAAGCTTATCGATGCTCTCCGTCTCGCTGTTGGCGATCTTGTTGATAGCACTGACTGACTCGGACAAAGCCGGAAAGTCGCTCTTGTGCCGCATGCGGCGCAGCAAGAACTCCAGTGTCGACTGGCGGCCAGCACCGGTCGCGCCAAGCTCGTCTTCCGGGTTCAGATAGTTGTCCAAAGCTTCGGCAAATTGCGCCGCCGTCTGAAAGCGCACTGACGGATCACGGGCCACCGCCTTGTTCAAAACACTGCTCAAACGATCATCAACCGCTGCATCGTCGGGCAATACCAGATCCTCCCGGGCCACCCGCTGCATGATCTGGGAGACGTTGTCACCAGGAAACGCGCGGCGGCCAGTCAGCATCTCGAACAGGATGACACCGGCTGAGAAAACATCCGAACGTTCACTGAGTTCGCGCTTCAGAATGTACTCGGGTGACATATAGGCCGGCGTTCCGGTCACCCGGTCAGTACCTTCACTCGCACTGTCGATGCGTGCCGCGATACCGAAATCCATGACTCGCGGCGTGCCATCGTCATCGAGAAGAATATTGGACGGTTTCAGGTCGCGATGGATGATGCCCTGGGCGTGGGCATGGGCCACGGCATCAAGCACCTTGCCCAGGATGGTCACCGCCTTGACCGGTGGCAACGCACCGCTCTGGCGCAGGAATTCCGCGAGATTTTTGCCGGGCACGTACTCAAAAACGAGATAAAGATCGCCGCGCTCCTCACCGGCCTCGAAAATCGGCACGATGTTGGGATGGCGCATCTTGCTGACGGTCCGTGCCTCGTCGAGCAAAACCTTGTTCTGGGCAGGGTCCGGCCGAGAAAAATGCAGGGTCTTGATGGCAATTTCACGCTGCAACTGGGGATCGAAGCCGAGATAGACCACGCTTTGTGCGCCACGTCCCAACTCACCCCGGACTTCGAAACGGCCGATTTTGATGCTCATTTTTCGCTTGCTTCTATCCAGACTAGATGCGGTACGCCGTCGGCGCCACCGCTGATTACTGCATTCTGCCCGTAATCTTCGGCCAATGCACAAGCATCCTCTGGTCCGAGGTCCGGTACGAAACAACTCTCCTCGACTGGCCAGGCATCACTATCCGGAACATTCTGGCCAGCATAAGGTTCGTAATTGCCTTCCAGAAGTTCGCACTCCAACTGTGCTTGCCGCTCGGCATTGATCGCCTCATCGGTCGGCTGCGACCCCGGGTTGTACGCTGTAATGATCGAAAACTGCTCGCAATCAGCCGTTTCCAGCCAGCAACGCAGCGCTTCGCATGCTTGGCCAATACGCAGGTCGCAGATTCCGCCAGACAGATACACCCGGTAGGTCGTTGCCTTGTAGGCAACTTCTAATTCACTCGTCTTCACCATCAAATTCCACCACACCGATCAATTGTTCAGATTCTGCCGCCGGTAGCGCTTCGACTTCTTTCAACTTGCGCGACAGTTGCCTGGTCCTGGTTTCCGCCTTGGCGATACTGTTGCTTGCCTCCTCCAGCTTCTTCCGGGTATGCGCCAGCGCCTCGCCAAACTTGCCGAACTCGGTCTTCACTGCACCAAGCACGGCCCAGACCTCGGCTGAACGTTGCTCGATAGCCAGCGTACGGAAGCCCATCTGCAGACTGTTAAGCAGCGCGGCCAAGGTCGTCGGACCGGCCAGACTGACCCGAAAATCGCGCTGCAGCGTCTCAGCCAGCCCCGGCCGGCGCAGCGCCTCGGCATAGAGACCTTCAAGCGGCAGGTAGAGCATGGCGAAATCAGTCGTATGCGGCGGCGAGACGTATTTCTCGTGGATGCTCTTGGCCTCGTTCTTCAGCCGCGTTTCGATGGCCCGCGAAGCGTCCTCGACCGCCGCCGGATCGGCTCGCTCCTGAGCATCAAGCAGACGCTGGTAGTCCTCGATCGGATACTTGGCGTCGATCGGCAGCCAGACGACTGCACCGTCGTCTTTGCCCGGCAGGCGGATGGCGAAATCGACGCGCTCGTTGCTACCCGGGCGGGTCGCTACATTG
>JAGTRV010000366.1 GCA_018262245.1 Pseudomonadota bacterium
GCTTCGGCAGCTTCGCCTCGATTCGTCCGAGCGCTGTTGGCACTCGCTAAGCACGACTGACATGATGCCTCAAGAACCGACCGGAAACAGGCGCGGCAAGCTTAACCGCCTCGCTGACACAACTCGGCAAGCGTTTCCGGTCGGCATGAACACCCGCTTTCAATACCTTGCGGCCGGCACCGCGCAACGTCACGACCCGTTACAGAATCCTGGAAAAAGCGCAACAGACCCACTCGTCGTCAGCAAGTAAAATCCGTTCGTAGATTGAAAAGAAATTTCATATTACGCAACACTGACAAAACTTTACGACAGGAAAACCGCATGAACCCCATCACCGATTTTGATCTGCTCTCGCACGCTTTCGAGATTCGTCTCTTACTGGCCGTGATTATCGTCCCGGTCTCGTATGCCGCGATCCAAGCCGTCTCGTTCCTCGCCAGCGCCGCCACCGCCCTGCTCGCCAAGTTCAATAGCTTTGGCGCCAACAATGTCGCGACGGGTGCTTTCAGCACCGCCGGCGCACGTTAAGACAGGAAACCGCCATGCCCCCGATCTCCGAAACCTTTCTGATGACCCATACCTTCGAACTTCGCCTGTTGCTGGCCGTGACGGTCTTCCCGGCAACGTATGCGGTCATCCAGCTTATCTCGTTCATTTCCCGCATCGCAGCCAAGCTCAAGCACACCCGCAGCAACGATGAATCGGTGGGCGCCTACAGCGCTGCCGGCGCACGCTGATTTATTAGCACCAGACTCTTATCGGCACGCTGCGTCGATCAGCTGACGCGCGATGCTCACCGGTTCGGGCAACGGCGGCAAGGCGCTGCGTGAAAACCAGCCGGCCGCCTCGATCTCCGACGGGTCAGGGGTGATCACCCCGCTCACGTAGTCGGCAAAAAAAGCCAGCATCAGCGAATCCGGAAACGGCCACGGCTGGCTGCGAAAATAGCGCAGGTTGCCGATCTCGACGCCGACCTCTTCGCGCACTTCGCGCACCGCGCACTGCTCCAGCGTTTCGCCGGCCTCAACGAAGCCCGCCAGGGCACTGAAAACGCCTGGCTTGAAATGCGGGCTGCGCGCCAGCAGCAGTTCGTCACCGCGCTGGATCAGCACCATCACGGCCGGCGAAATTCTCGGGTAGGCGAGCAGCCCACAGGCCGGGCAAGCCATCGCGAACTCGTTGGTTTTCATCGTCGTCGGCGTACTGCAACGGCCGCAATAGCGATGGTTCTTGCGCCAATCCATCAGTTGCGTGGCGCGTCCAGCCAAGGCGAAGGCCTCGGCCCCCGCCAGGCCAAATACGCTACGTACCGGGACCAACTCTCCGCCAAGGAGATCCGGAAGACCTTCGATCTCGGCGGCATAGCATGGATGCCCCTGCCACTGCCCGACCAGCAGCGCGCCCTCAGGATTGCCAAAATCCGCAGCCCGTCCGCGTGGAAAGATCGTTTCGGGAACCGCGCCGACCATCGTCAGCACTTGATTGTCGCTGCGCAGTAGCCAGTAACTCAATTCGTTCATCGTAAATCCTGTTCTTTGCCGCTTGTGTATACCCGCCCCTGCGGATCCCGGAAGTGCAATATGAACGCACCCCGCAGATTCGGCAGCCGGCGTTTGGCCAGCCGGTCATTGAGCCCGGATCAACTCCCCAGGAAGTCGCGCTTGCCGATATCGACGCCATTGTGGCGCAGGATGTTGTAGGCGGTAGTGACGTGGAAATAGAAATTGGGCATCACCCACTTGAGCAGATAATCCTGCCCCTTGAACTCAACCGTTCTCTCGCGCAGTTGCAGCACGATGTCGCGCGTCTCGCTGCCGTTGATTTGCGGCGCCTTGAAACTGTCGAGGAAAGCAACTGTTTTTTCGATGCGCGCCTGCAACTCGGCAAAAGTCGTTTCGTTATCGTCGAACGACGGGATATCCACCCCGGCGAGGCGCGCGGCGCAGCCTTTGGCCTGATCGGTGGCGATCTGATCCTGCTTGGCCAGCGCAAACATATCGGGGAACAAGCGCGCACTGATCAATACGGCAGGATCGATCTTTTTGCTTTCGGCATGATCTGCCGCTTTGCGAAGAATGGCGGCGAGACTGCTGAGTGCCTGTTTCAAGACGGGAACTGAAAAATCGTACATTGAAAGTGCCATGTTGATCTCCTTGAGAAGGTGGATTCCAGTACTGCCAGCGCATTGTACTTCCCGACGCGGGACCGACGCGAACGCGTGACGCCACCGGACTCAATGCGGACGAGAAAAAGCCCGTGGGCTAACGCATTAGCCCACGGGCTTTCCTTTGGTCAAACGGCCTCACCTGATCGGCGGAGGCCGGCGCACTGCTCGCCGCAGCTTAGCCCTGCAGACTGGCTTCAAAGACCGCCTCGCTATTACCCGGAAAGTTGTACTTGGTAAACAAACGCTTGAGCTGCACCGAACGCGTCCTGGCCGTTGCTGAAAACCAGATGCCGAGCGTTTTGCCGTGCTTGGCCAGCGTCGCGAAGGCGAAGTGCCACTCGCGGGCCTCACCGAGGCGCTCGATGACCT
>JAGTRV010000171.1 GCA_018262245.1 Pseudomonadota bacterium
GGCCGGCAGGATGGCAAATCGACTACGAGCCTGGCGACAGCGTAAACGCCACTCGCCCCGGCCTGTTTTCCGCCAAAGACAAGCGATACCCCATTGCCTCAGCCTGACGGGCGGCGTGATAGAGCCCGATGCCGAGTCCATCCTCGGAATTGACCGGCTCATTGAGCAAGACCTTGGCTCTCAGCGGCTCAATGGCGGTGCCATCATCACCGACGGTCAAACCACCGTCGATAAAAGCCACGCCAATGTGCAATCCAGGCTCGCGCTGGCGCTTGGCCATGGCGTTCTGCAGCAAGTTCTCCGCCACGCTGTCGAACAACCCGAGCGGTACCATGCGGCCAGCCCCGCCACTGTCGCGCCAATCGACCGGCGCATGGGCATAGCGATCCTTCAGTCTGGCCCACCAGATATCAGCCGCCACATTCCCGACAGTTTCCATCTGTGGCGACTGCAATTTGTCGAGCGTTGCCTTCAGGCGATCGGCAATTTGCGGCAACTGTCGGCCAAGCAAACCCGCCACTTCGGCCGGATCCCCCGGTTGGGTCGCCGCATAACAAAGGGCCTGCAAGGACTGCAGCAAATTCTTTACGTCGTGGGTAACGCGCGCCCCGGTTTCGTGAATTGCCTGGACATAACCCAGGCGTTGCAACTGCTCACTCTGCCGCTTGACCAGATAAAACTCGATCACCAGGCGCAACAGCCACTCGACATGCCAGCGCATGGCCGGCGTGCCCCTCAATCTCACCCGCCGCCCAGGAGGCTCCGAGTACCCACGGCATTGCCCCCAGGCGGGACATGACGGCCCCGAGGAAACGTGCCGGATCGGAGTGCCTCTCGCTTTCTTCGGAAAGCTGCACCAGCCATTGCTCCAGAGGCATGCCCAGCGACAGCAGATAACGCGAAATTGCCGACCCAACCCCGGAAAAACCGCCTCGAGGATTCCATGCCCAGGCAACCAGCAACAAGGCGCCAGCGACAGCCATGGACGTTTTGAACAGTGATTCGATATAGCCGCTGCCAGCAATCAGCATGTAAGCCAACGCGCCCAGCACGAAAACCGCCAGCACCAGAAAGACCAGCATCCCGTAAAAGAGATCGAAGGCCTCGCCGGATCGGCGCTGCGGCGCATGCGCCGGAAACATCAGCAGCAGCGGCAAGGCCACCGGCATCAGGCGAGCCACCCAGCCGCGCAAGTCAGGATCAATCAGGACGGCCGGCGAGAGCTCCGGGACCACCCCCAGCACCGTCAGCCCGATCAAATACCCGAAGGCCAGCAGATAACCGACCCGCTCGCGCTGGTTCTCGGCCCCGAGGCCCCGCCCGCCAATCGAGGCGGCCAGCGCGCCGCACCAGATCAGCAATAGCCAAGGCCCCAGCAACAGGGTTGAGACAAGCACGGCCCCGAGCAGCATGATGCTCTGGCGCAGGCTGATCCGCCGCTCACCGGCGACAAAGGGTTGCCAGATCAGGAAAAGTCCCAAAGCCACCAGCCACAGCAATTTGACCGCAGGTATCTGCCAGCCGCCAAAAGCCAGGGCGTGCAACATCAACAAATGGCCGGCCAGCAGCAGATGTGGCCAATTGGCCAGGCGAACTGTCAATTTTCCGGAAGCCCCGGCGTTCATTTTTCAGACACCCTGTTCATTTTTCGACACAAGTTGATTGCTCCGCTACCACAATTGCCAAATCCACGCCAAAAGTCATAGGCACGGAACTTGCAGATAGGCACCCAGAAACATTTAACGGAGCATGCCATGAAAAACACACAAAAAGGCTTCACCCTGGTCGAAATCGCCATCGTTCTGGTCATCATTGGCCTATTGCTGGGTGGCGTTCTGAAGGGGCAGGAGCTGATCAACAGCGCGAAGGTGAAGAATCTGGCGAATGATTTCAAGAACGCACCGCTGGCCATCTATGGATATCAGGATCGCTTCCGTGCTGTGCCGGGAGATGATCTTCGCGCCGAGACCAATCTTCCCGGAGGCCTCCCATCGGATGCCGGAAACGGAAACGGCCGTATCGACGGTGAATGGAATTCCCAAACAGCTACCGACGAATCCGCCAAATACTGGCGAGCCGTTCGACTGACCAATTTTCTGGCCGGACCGACCGACATGACCCAGGCCGAGTACTACCCGATCAATGTTGAAGGCGGGCGTATTGGCCTGACCGGGGCGATCACCTCGCAAATCCCGATTATTGGCATGACGGGAACCTACGTTTTTTGCTCCAGCGGCATTCTGGGAAAATTTGCGCGTCAGCTTGATGCCACCATAGACGACAACAACACAACGACCGGATCGCTTCGCGTGCGCGCCTTGGTGACCGGTGGGACAGTTGCTGCTCCGGCAGCTGCCATCGCGTCAACGACCGCTGATTTCGATACTACCGGCTATACCGTTTGCATGACATTCTGATGGCAAAATGACCATTGAAAAAGCCCGCTTCGGCGGGCTTTTTCAATTCTGCAGCAGCCTTTCCTCGGCCGCCATGACCACTTCGGGAAGGCCGAGCAAGACCACGACATCGCCTTCCTCCAGCCGGGTCTCCGGAGCCGGCTCCAGCGCCCGGATGCCGCGCCGGCGAATGGCACTGACCTCGCAACCCAGTGCGTCGAGATTCAGCGTATCCAGCGTCCGTCCAATTGCGGCAGAACCGGAAACGAGCAGCACGGAGTGGAGACGAGGCTGGTACTCGTCTTCTTCATCATGATCGCGGTCCGACATGCCTCGATAGTAGCCGCGCAACAGGCTATAACGTTTTGAGCGAGTCTGGCGAACGCGCTTGAGCACCCGGTTAATCGGGATACCCACCAGTACCAGTGCGTGGGAAGCCAGCATCAGGCTGGCCTCCAGCGCCTCCGGCACGACTTCGGCCGCTCCGGCCCGGGTCAGGCGCTCCATATCGCGTTCATCGGCGGTACGCACGATCACCGGTACATCGGGACGCAATTCCTGAACATGATGCAAGATCTTTTCAGACAGGGGCGTATCGCTGACAGTCACAATAACGACGCTGGCCCGCATCAGCCCGGCGGCCATCAACGCCTCTTTCCGTCCGGCATCCCCGTAAACCACGTTTTCGCCACCGGCAGCGGCCTCGCGCACACGATCCGGGTCCTGGTCGAGAGCCACGTAATTAATATCTTCCTGCGCCAGAAAACGGGCGAGATACTGGCCATTTCGCCCGAAACCGCAAAGAATGGCATGCTTTTCCGACCCCATTGACTGGGCTGCGATCTTGGTCAATTGCATTGAACGCATCAACCATTCGCTCGCCACGAAACGCATGACGACCCGTTCGCTGTACTGAACGATGAAAGGCGCAATCAGCATCGACAAGACCAGCACCGTCAATGCGATCTGCTGGATTTCCCTAGGCAGATGCAATATTTCGCCAAGCAGCACAAAGCCGAACTCACCACCGGCACACAACCACAAGGCCGAGCGGATGGCGTTTCCTGGCGAAGCGCCCAGCCGCCACGACAGCACACCAACAACCAGCGATTTGATCACCAGCAGCGCGACCAAGGCCAGCAACACCTGCCACCACAACCCGACCAGAATATGCAGGTCCAACTTAACGCCGATAGTGACAAAGAACAGCCCCATCAGCACATCGCGGAAGGGCTTGATGTCTTCTTCCACCTGAAACTTGTATTCGGTTTCCGAAATCAGCATGCCGGCCACGAAAGCGCCCAGCGCCAAGGAAAGCCCGGCCAGTTCGGTGATGGTGGCGAGGCTGAGGGTAATCAGCAGCACATTGAGCACGAACACTTCGGATGACTTGGCGCGGGCGACAAAATGGAACCACTTGCGCATCAGGCGCTGGCCAAAGACGAGAATCACCGCCAGCACGACAATCGCCTTGATCAAGGCCACACCGAGCAGCATGGCCAGTTTTTCCGGCGGTTCGGTCAGCGAGGGAATGATCACCAGCAAAGGCACGACGGCCAGATCCTGGAACAGCAACACACCCATGATTTCCCGACCATGCGGCGAATCGAGCTGCATGCGCTCGGCCAGTAACTTGGTCAGCACGGCTGTCGATGACATGGCGAACACCCCGCCCAGCGCGATACCCAGTTGCCAACTAACCCCGAACAGCATGACCAGGCCGGCAACCAGCGCCATACTGAGAACCACCTGCAGCAGGCCAAGCCCGAACACGATGCGCTTCATCGCATACAGCTTGGGCAGCGAGAACTCGAGGCCAATCGAGAACATCAGGAAAACGACGCCAAATTCGGCCAGATATTCGGCCTGGTGCATGTCGTGCATCAGGTTCAGCGCATGTGGCCCGATGACGCTGCCAACGAACAGGTAACCGAGCACCGGCGGCAGGTTGATGCGCCGGCAGATGACCACGGCCAGGACCGAGGCGCCAAGCAGCAGAAGGACGAGGGAAAGTGCGCTCAAGGGCCGTTTTCGCGATTCAGGTATACTTGGAACATCATAACCGCAGCCAGCCCATGAACCCAAGCCCTAAACCCCATCGCTTTTCGCCGGAACGCGCTCTGGAACTGGGTCGCCAGACCCTGAGCATCGAGGCTACCGCCGTCGAAGCCCTGCAGGGCCGAATCAACGGCGATTTCGCCAAGGCCGTCGAGCTGATCCTCAACAGCCACGGGCGTCTGATCGTCAGCGGCATGGGCAAGTCCGGCCATATTGCCCGCAAGATCGCCGCGACCATGGCCAGCACCGGCACCCCGGCCTACTTCGTCCATCCGGCCGAAGCCAGCCATGGCGATCTGGGCATGATCACTCGCGATGACGTGCTGCTTGCCCTGTCGAACTCCGGCGAATCCGGCGAACTGCTCAGCATCCTGCCCACCCTCAAGCGCCAGGGCGCCAAGATCATCTCAATGACCGGCGTTCCGACCTCAACGCTGGCTCGTGAAGCCGACATTCATCTCGACGCCGGCGTCGAACAGGAAGCCTGCCCGCACAATCTGGCCCCCACGGCCAGCACCACGGCGGCACTCGCCCTGGGTGATGCCCTGGCTGTCGCCCTGCTCGATGCCCGTGGCTTCGGGCCGGAAGATTTCGCCCGTTCGCACCCCGGCGGCTCGCTCGGCCGCCGCCTGCTGACCCATGTGCGCGATGTCATGCGCGCCGACGACAAGGTTCCCGCCGTCACTCCGGCCACCCCCATCACCGACGCGATCATCGCCATGTCGCGTGGCGGCCTCGGGCTCGTCGCAATCACCGATCCGGCCAATATCGTCCTCGGCATCTTTACCGACGGTGACCTGCGTCGCGCTTTCGAAAAACGCATCGACCTGCAACAGGGCGACATCGCCTCGGTCATGCACGCCGCGCCGCGCACCATCGGCCCTGACCGCCTCGCTGTCGAAGCCGTCGAAATGATGGAGCGCCTGCGCATCAACGCCCTGCTCGTCGTCGATGCTGAAAATCACCTGATCGGCGCGCTGAACATGCACGATCTCTTCACTGCCAAGGTTATCTGATGGACACCAAAGCCCGCGCCGCCCGCATCAAGCTGGTCGCCTTCGACATCGACGGCGTGATGACCGACGGCGGCCTGCACTATTCCGACGACGGCCACGAGTTCAAAACCTTCAACGTTCAGGATGGCCTCGGCATCGTGCTGATGAAACGGGCCGGCATCGAAGTGGCGATCATCACCGGCCGCAACTCCAATGTCGTTAATTGCCGGGCCAAAGACCTTGGTATCGAGCACGTCTTCCATGGTGTCGGCGACAAGCGCACCGTCGCCGGCAAGCTGCTCGAGCAACTGGGGCTAAACTGGTCGGAACTGGCCTTCATGGGCGACGACCTGATCGACCTGAAGGCCATGGCGCAATGCGGCCTGGCCATCGCCCCGGCCAATGCCCGGGCTATCGTCAAGGAACGTGCCCACGCCGTCACCGAGGCGGCCGGCGGCCATGGCGCCGTGCGCGAAGCGGTCGAATTCATCCTTGCCGCCCAGGGCAAGCTCGATGCCGCTTTTGCGCCGTATCTCGACCCGCAATGAAGCACTGGCCCAGCCAACTCTTTCCAATCATCATGCTGGCCCTGCTGGCAGGACTGACCTTTTGGCTGCAGAGCACGATCGACTCCGGCAACGAAAAACATGACGGCAAGTTCCGCCACGACCCCGATGCCATTGCCGAGAACTTCACCGTTCGTCGTTTCGATGCAACCGGAGAGGTCAGGTATCGCCTGACGGCCCCTTATCTCGAACATTTCCCCGATGACGACTCATCGGAACTCAAGTCGCCGATCTTGATCAGCTACCGCCCCGACGCCCCCTCGATTACTGTCAAGGGCAACTACGCCAAGGTCACCTCAAAGGGCGAAACCGTCTATATCTGGGAAAATGTCAGCGTTACCCGGGCTGGTGCTGCGGATCGCCTTGAACTGGTGGCACGCATGCCCGACCTCACCGCCCAGCCCGATGCCGGATTTGCCTTTACCAACAGCCCGGTCGAGATCACCCAGGGCCAGTCCTGGATGACCGGCGTCGGCGCCCATATTGACAACAACAACTCCACCTTCGTTCTGCAATCGCAGGTCAAAGGCCAATATATCCGACCCAGAGCCACGCCATGATCATTCGCCTTGCCACGCTCACCCTCTGCCTGTTCGCCACGCTGCCCGCCCACGCCGAAAAGGCCGACCGCGACAAGCCGATGTTGCTGGAAGCCAGCCGTGTTTCGATCGATGACGCCAAGAAAATCCAGATTCTCGAAGGCGATGTCGTGATCACCAAAGGAACGATGATTCTGAAGGCCGACCGGGTGGTCATCACGGAAGACCAGTACGGATTCCAGAAAGGGACCGCCTTTAACGGCAAGAATGGGCTCGCCTATTTCCGCCAGAAGCGGGAGGGCAAGGAGGAGTACGTCGAAGGCGAAGCTGAGCGCATCGAGTACAACACCAACAGCGAAATCGCCGAGCTCTTCCATCGCGCCTGGGTCAAGAGCGGCGAAGACCTGGTCAGGGGCGACTACATCTGGTACGACGCCGTTAGCGAAAAGTACCTGGTCACCGCCGGCGAGACCCGTGACCCGAAAGGCCCGGCGCCGCGGGTTCGCGCCGTGATCCAGCCGAAGAACAAGGATGGCGAGGCACAACGGCCAGCTGCCCGCGGCGAACGCCTGGAGCTCAAGGGCTCTGGCGGACTGGACTTGCAAGCCGCACCGCAGTAGTGCGTCTTGCATCGCCAACTGCTGCAAAACCGCAGCAAATCAGGCGCCGCAGCACCTGACAAGCACATGATTTTCATGGCTTAATTATTTTTTGTGCACTGCACAAAAATATTGTTGACAACATGACAATCATCCCTATAATAAAGGCCATGGTGCGGTGCAACATTGCTTGATGAAAGCGCGCTGCAACGGTTTTTCCCCAGTTCGTCACAAATTCATTCAGGAGATATCCCATGGCTTTCAACTTCACCACCCCGGAACAATTCGCCTCTGCCAACAAGGCAACCGTTGATTCCCTGCTGTCCGTTGCCAACGCTGCCCTGGCTTCCGCCGAGCGCATCGCTGCCCTGAACCTGAACACCGCCCGTTCCGTTCTGGAAGACTCCGTCTCCGGCACCAAGGCCCTGCTCGGCGCCAAGGACGTGCAAGAAGCCATCTCCATCCAGGCTTCCCTGGCCCAGCCGAATGTCGAGAAGGCTGTTGCCTACTCCCGTAGCGTCTAC
>JAGTRV010000367.1 GCA_018262245.1 Pseudomonadota bacterium
CGATCGGAGCCGCCCTTGAACAGGTTGTAATTGACGACGAGTTCGACGATATGGTCATCTTGCCGTCCATCTACCCCATCGATGTTGTAGGCAACATCCGTGCTGGCGCGCAGATCGACCCGTGGCTGAAAGTTGGCCTGGCGCCCACGTGCTTCGGCTTGGGCGGACCGTACATTTTCGATGGCGGCATTGAATGCCGGACTGCCCTGATAGGCCAGTTTGAGGGCTCCTTCGATGGTAGGCGGGATGCTTTGCTTGATGGGGGCGGGCGTGGTCATTTCGCCGGGTGGCAGCTCGCCCACGATGCGCTGGTAGCGCGCGCTGACATCGTACAGATTGCTGGCCTCGGTCAGTGCGTTCGATTTGGCCAGAGCCAGACGGCCACCTGCCTGTTCGAGGTCAACCCGCCGCCCCACGCCGGCCTGAACGCGTTGTTGGATCTGGGAGAAAACCTGTTCATGCTGAGCAAGGTTATCCTGGGCCAGCAGGGACAGTTCGCGGTAGCGCAGCACATCGAGATAGGCTCGGGCGGCTTCCAGCGCGGTCGACTCTGAAGCATCGAGAACTTCGTAATAACGCACCAGCTTGGCATACGCCAGTCTGGCGACCTCTTCGCGCGTGGCGAATCCGTCGTAAATCATCTGATTCAGCGTCAACGCGGCGCCATGACGGGTAAAGTTGGTGGTCGGCAGGCTGGGCTGGCTCTGGCGTTCCCGCCCCACACCCGCGCTGAGGTCCACACGGGGAAAATAGCTGCCGCGGGCGACATCCTCTTCATGCTGGGAGGAAAGAAAAGTATGCCAGCGGGCTTGCACCTCGGGGTTGCTTACAATGGCCTTCTTGACAGCGTCTTGCAGCGTGACGATTGGCTGCGCCCCGGCAGACGCCGGGAATAGGCACATCAATGATAAAAGCAGCGCAATTTTTCTTTTGGGCATTCCTTCAGCCTCTCGGAACACATCCGATAACTTGGTATGCGAACTGCAACGGCTTTTTTGCGGCAAAATTTATACCAGACAGGGCGGATTACATTTATTTACCAATGGCATGCAGTTGAATTCCAATTGCAGGAAATCGTTTTGAGTCTTCTCGGCAAATCGATCAATCCGGGGTGTTTGGGGACACAGAACCGGGGCACCCAGCGGTTTCCGGCGTTTATCAGTCGGGTCATCAGCCAAAGCTTTCCACGCCTGTCCCCATGCTGAATCGCTACAGCATGACGAATCTGTGGCCTCCCGACGGAAAACCGGGTCGTTGGCAGTTGGTGTCTTTTCTGGTTTTCAGCGTAAGTCTGGCTTTTGCAGGTGTCGAATTGGACCGTCTGCTATTGCTGGCCGGTCAGCGTTACGGCGATTCCGGGGCCGCCTCGGTGGTGGCCTGGCGCGATTTGCTGAACCAGGCAGCCACCCAGCCCGATGCGGCCAAGCTGCGTCGGGTCAATGAATTTTTCAATCGCAGAATCCGTTTTGGCGAAGACAGCGATATCTGGGGCAAGCAGGACTACTGGGCAACGCCCCTCGAAGTGCTGGGCCGTGCCCAAGGGGACTGCGAGGATTTTGCGATTGCCAAATATGTGACGTTGAAGCTCCTGAATATTCCTGCCGAGAAACTGCGGCTGACCTACGTCAAGGCCCGCATTGGCGGACCGCAAAGCACCATCGTCCAGGCTCACATGGTCCTCAGCTATTATCCGGCTCCAGACGACGAACCCCTGGTGCTGGATAACCTAATTTCGGATATACGACCCGCATCCCGCCGCGCTGACCTGACCACGATCTTTGGCTTTAACGCCGAAGGCTTGTGGGCAGGGGGAGCGGCACCCCGCGCGACCAGCGCTTCGCAACGACTCTCGAAATGGCAATCGGTGCTTGCCAGGATGCGGGAAGAAGGAATCGAATGAAACACCTCTTGCTCAGGGAAATGTCATGACACTCACCAAGCAACTCTGGCTGGCCGTGGCGGCCATCATGACCATCGCGTTCGGGATCAGTTTTCTGGTCAGCGTCTGGTCGGCAAAAAGCTATCTGGAGGATCAACTGCGGCTGAAGAATATCGACAATGCCAATTCGCTGGCCCTGTCGATGTCGCAGATCGAGAAGGATCCGGTGCTGATCGATTTGCTGCTTTCCGCCCAGTTCGATATCGGGCATTACAAAAGCATCAAGCTCACCTCGCCCTCCGGCAAAGTGATGGTGGAGCGCGTCAGCGAGGCGGCTGCCGACACCGTGCCCGCCTGGTTCGTCAACTTCATCCCGTTGCACAGCGAGCCCGGCATCGCCCAGGTGCAGGATGGCTGGCGCCAGTACGGCACGCTGAAGGTGATCAGCCATAACCGCTTTGCCTACCAGGCCCTGTGGCAGGGCAACCTCAGGCTGCTTGCCTGGTTCCTGGCCAGCGCGCTGTTATGCGGGGTGATCGGCACCTGGATTTTGCGTTCCATCACCCGTCCGCTTGGCGAGGTGGTCAATCAGGCCGAAGCCATCGGCGCGCGCCGTTTCATCACCATCAGGGAACCCCGCACACGGGAATTCCG
>JAGTRV010000006.1 GCA_018262245.1 Pseudomonadota bacterium
ATTGACCGCAGTATAGGTGCCGCTATGGCAGGTCGAACATTGCGCCGCCGTACCGCTGTGGTTCATCGCCGCCGGCTTGAACGCCACATAGTTGCCATGACAGCTGTCGCACTGCGCCGTCGTCGGAATATGCGAGGTCGGCTTGCCCAGTGCTGTCGATCCGTTGTGGCAGGTCGAACAGGAACCTGTCGCGGTCGCACTGTGTATGAATTTCGCCCCCGTCCAGGAGGTATAGCCCCCGGTATGACAGGTATCGCACTGCATGTTGGTCAGGACATGGGTCGTCGGCTTGGCCAAGGCATTGGCAAACAGGTAGCCCCCCCCGTGGCAGAGCGAGCAGTTACCCGGAGCGATCGGCCCCGTCGTACCGGTATGGCTCATCGTCGCCGGGCGGAAAGCATTGAAATTGCCGTGGCAGGTATCGCACTGCGCAGTCGTCGGGATGTGTGTCGTCGGCTTGCCCAAGGCCGTCGTGCCATTGTGGCAGGTCGAGCAGTTGCCGGCGGCAGCGGGGCTGGCACTAGCATGGTTGAATACCTTGGTTGCCCAGCTGGCGGTCGAGGTGTGGCAGCTGTCGCACTGCGCCGTGGTGGAAACGTGGCTGGCCGGCTTGATCTGCGCGTTAATCGCCACATACGCGCCACCATGACAGGTTGAGCAGGTTCCGGAATTAACCGTTGCCGCCGGCCCGGTCGTACCGGTGTGATTCATCCGGGTTGGCGCAAAAGCGGTGAAATTGGTGTGGCACACGTCGCAGGCGGCGGTCGTCGGCAAGTGCGTTGCCGGCTTGCCGAGCGCATGGGTGCCATCGTGACAGCTGGTGGCGCAGGTGCCGCTACCGACCACCACGCCGGTATGCGAAAACGTCGTCGGTTTCCAGGCCGTCGTTCCGTGACAGGCATCGCAAGCCTGGGTGCCGGTTGGAATATGCGAAATCGGTCTGGCCTGCGCATTGACCGCCAGGTAGGCGCCACCATGGCAGGTAGCGCAGTTTCCGGCGGCGACCGGTCCGCTGGTACCCGCATGGCTCATGCTGGCCGGGGCGAATACCGAGAAACCAGTGTGGCAGGTCGAACATTGCGCCGTGGTCGGAATATGCGTTGTCGGCTTGGTCAGGGCATTGGCGTAAACATAAGCCCCACCGTGACACGAACGGCAATCCGTCAGGCCTGTGTGATCCATGGCCGCCGGACGGAATGAGGTGGTGTTCTTATGACAACTGGAGCATTGCGCCGTGGTCGGAATGTGGGTCGTCGGCATGCCCACGGCCGGGTTGTTGTTATGACAGCTCGAACAGTTGGTATCGGTGACCGCGTGATTCCAGGTCGCCGTCGCCCAGGTGCTGGTCGAACCGTGGCAGGTGTCGCACTGTGCGACGGTTGAACTGTGTGTAGCCGACTTGGTCTGGGCATTACTCGAAATGTACGTACCGCTGTGGCAAGTCGCGCAGTTTCCGGAGGCTGCCGGCCCCGTTGCGCCGGCGTGATTCATGCGCGCCGGGGCAAAAGCGCTAAAGCTGGTATGGCAGACGTCACACGAAGCGGTCGTTGGAATGTGAGCAGCGAATGCCTGCTTGCCCACCGCCGTGGTTCCATTGTGACAGGTAGCGCAACGACCAGCCGCGGCCGGCGAGACGGTCGTGTGGTCAAACTTGGCGCCGAGCCAGGTAACGGTGGATTGATGGCAACCATCGCACTGGGCGCTCGTCGATACGTGAGTAGCCGGCTTGGCCAACGCGTTGACGGCGGTGTAACCGCCACTGTGGCAACTCGAACAGGCACCGCTTGTTCCCGAATGATCCATCCGCGCGCCAGCAAAGGACATGGTACTGGTATGACAGGTATCGCACTGCGCGGTGGTCGGAACATGACTCCTCGACTTGCCCACCGCACGCGAACCGTTGTGACAATCGGAACAGCGCCCGGTGACCGGCGGGCTTGCCACATGATCGAACACACTGGCAAACCAGGTGCTCGTTGAGGGGTGGCACTGGTCGCACTGTGCTGTCGTGGCGACGTGATTGGGCCCCTTGGTCTGCGCATTGGCAGAAACGAATGCCCCGTTGTGACACGAATTACACTGTCCGGCAGTACCGGCATGGTTCATGGCGGCGGGAGAAAACGCCGTCACGCTGGTGTGGCAACTGTTGCATGCCGCGTTGGTTGGCAGGTGAGTCACCGGCTTGGCGAGGCTGTTCGCCTCCGTGAAAATGCCGTTGTGGCAGCTGCTACAGGCGATCGTACTGACCACGTTATGGTCCATCCGCGCCGGCTGCCAGGCTATCGTGCCATGGCAGCTGTCGCAGGTCGCCGCAGCCGTCGGAATGTGCTTCAGCGACTTTCCTGGCGCACGCGTGCCGGCACCGGCATGACAAGTCGAACACACCTTCGGCGTTCCACGGAAAGTACCTGCGGTATGACACGACTCGCAGGGCACCATCTTGTGTGCGTTATCGAGAATGAAGCCCGTCTTCGCATGTTCGAAGACAAGACTCGGCACCGCCCCGCCCGATTCCGCCTGGCCAATAGCCTCACCCCACGCCCCCAACAGGAGCATGGCTAGCGGAACAAAAATCATCAGGAGGCGGCGCAGAAGATTCATTCAATCACCTCTCAAGCCAGCGGAAACGAAAAAAACAGTCATCGTTAAATCCATGCAGCGGCATTGGCCACCCATTTAGCAAAATCAATTTTGTGGGAAATTATCACACAAAATTGATTCCACCTATCGTTTGACATATTTCCAGTTCGACGAGACATGGCAGGTCTCGCACTGGATGCCGAAAGCGCCGTTATGAACGTCCTCGCGTCCATGACAACTGAAGCAGGACATCGAGGGCTTCACCGACTTCGTCTTCGACTCCCTGTGACAGTCCCTGCACTCGACCTTGGCATGCCCGCCATCGAGCTTGAAGCGCGTGATCGAATGGTCGAAATCCCAGGACTTCCAGGTGCCGGTGGTGTGACAGGTCTCGCATTCCCTGCCGTAGCCGCCCTTGTGCTTGTCGTCCTTTTCGTGACAGCCGTAGCAGGTCAGCGGCGCATCCCTGAACGCTGGCGTCAGGTGGCATTTCTTGCACTCGACCTTGGCATGGCTGGCGGTCAGCGGGAAACGTGACTTGTTGTGATCGAAAGGCACGTCCTTCCATTGCCGTTCGTCGTGGCAGCTCGCGCACTTTTCACCAAGCTGGCCTTTGTGCTTGTCGTCCTTCTTGTGACAGGCAATGCAGGTTTGCTCCAGCTTGAGCTTGCTGTAGATCGGCCCTTTTTCCGGCAGATGGCAGGCATCACACTTGGTTTCGCGGTGCTTGCCCTTGAGCAGATACTTGGTTTCCTTGTCGTGGTTGAAAATGCTGCTCTTCCACTCCTTGGCCGTGTGGCAGGTGCCGCACTTGTCCCCGTAGCGCCCCTTGTGCCCCTTTTCGTCATCGTTCTTGCGATGGCAGGCCACACACTCCATTTCCAGCTTCAACTTGGCATTGGGACCACTGACGCCGCCCTTGTGGCAGGTGTCGCACTTGGCGTCCTTGTGCTTGTCGCGGAGCGGAAACTTGGTGTCGTCGTGATCGAAGTTCGAGTTCTTCCAGCCACGCTCGTTGTGGCAGCTCTCGCACTTTTCGCCCAGATTGCCGCGGTGGCCTTTGTCCTGATCGTCCTTCTTGTGGCAGGCGATGCACTTGGTCGGCAGTTTCTGCTGCTGATAGAGCAAACCCCTTTCCGGCAGGTGGCAGGTGTTGCACTTGGCCTGGCGATGCTTGCCCTTCAGGGCGTAATGGGTGTCGTGATCATGATCGAAATCGATTTCCTTCCAGCCCTTGTCGTTGTGACAGGACTCGCACTTGGTGCCGTAACGGCCCTTGTGCCCTTTTTCCTGATCGATCTTCTTGTGGCAGCCGTTACAGGTTAGCGGCGTCTGCTGGTAAGTCTTGTCGGCGTGGCACTCCTTGCACTTGACGTCGGCATGCTTGCCACCGATCAGCGAGAACTTGGTTTTTTCGTGGTCGAAACGGGTTTCCGTCCACTTCTTCTCGTTATGGCAGGTCTCGCACTTGGTCCCGAGATGCCCTTTGTGCCCTTTTTCCTGGTCGTCCTTCTTGTGGCAGTCGTTGCACAACTTGGGCGCCTGGCGGTACTTCAGCTTGGCCTGGTGGCAACTCTCGCACTTGCTTTCCTTGTGCGCGCCGAGCAGCTTGAAATCGGTCCGGGCGTGATCGAATTTTTTCTTGTCGAGCGGCGCGATATTGGCATTCCGCCCCTTGTGGTCGGTATGGCAATTGCGGCAATTATTGTCGTCCAGACGGCCATGCAGGCGCGACTTGGTGCGAATGTCGGCCGCCACGTCCTTGTGGCAATCGAGGCAAAGCTTGGTCTGGGCCGCCTTGTCGAAACGCTGATGACATTGCTTGCACTCCTGCTCGTACTTGGCGTGGCCCGAAATAAGCTCACCGGGCATCAGGACCTTTTCGATCGTTTGTGCCGCAGCTGCACCGGCAAACACCAGTGCAGCGCAAAGAATCAGATACCTGATGAACTGATCAATACATGTGGACCGCAATGACATGCACGACTCCACTGAAAACCAACAGGTAAAGAAAAGGAACGTGGACGACGTGCCAATAGGAAAAGAGCTTTTCCCAAACGCTGAGTTGGGATGCCTTGACCACCGAATCGAGATAGCGGTCGATGCGTTCGCGCGCCGACTGGTAGCTCGCCACGAAGGCCTGGCGATCCCCGCCCTGCTTGCGCCACTGGCGACGCAGAACGCTCTTCGCATCATCGCGAACGGTCCGCGCCAGGCGGCGACTCCGCCAGCGCAGGGTGATGAAGCGCCATGCCCGGGCGCCCAGACCACCTTGCTTGTCGAAGGCGGCATCCTGGAAGGCACGCAACCGTGGCTCGATATCGGGGCGCAAGGCAAAAATGCTGCCCATCGTGTCCGCGCTGGCCTTCAGGTCGGCCGAAACATCCGCCAGTGTCAAATGCTGGCCGTAAAGCCCGCGATGGATATGGCGATAGATGAAGCGCCCGACCACCCCGCTCAAGGCGACCAGCAACATGGCGTACAGCGCCATGGCGCCATTCAGTGAACCGGTGCGAAAGGTCGAGTGAAACAAGACCAGCAATGGCCCCGTAATCCCGGCGATCATGTGAAACTTGAACCAGCCCTCCATGCTCCCCACGCGATCAAGCCAGGCAATACGCTTGCGCAAGGGATAAAGCAAAAGGCTCAGCATCAACAAACCGCCCACCAAACCGAGGTTATAGCCGAAGTCCGAACCGGCGTCGTAGAGCCCCCCGGTCCGAACCAGCCACGCCAGGAACAAAACCAACGCAACCAGCACAGAAATAGAACTCCGCCAGGCACCGCGAAATACCTTTTCGCTGGGGGTCTTGGCTTCACCCTCCATCGAAATCACTGTCATCGGGCCAAGCGAACTTGCTGTCATAGACTCGTACTATCCGGCTCGCATGGAGCCAAGTTTTGGTATCCCGCTGAAAACAAGAGTTCTTTCAGCAACGACGCTGCGCGGGGTAAAATTTCACACAGATCAAAGAATACCAAAAAAATAATTCATTCAGGTACACAACATCAAGGTGAGCAAGGCCACATGAGCGACAAATCGAAGCAACCCGATCGATCGCTGCACCGTCCCGAAACCAGAGGCGCCCTCGGCGCCTTGCTGGGCTTTTTCGTCATCGCCGGCGCCGAATGTCAGCGGCTATGGCCGACCGGAACCAGCCTGATCTACCTCGCCATCTGCGCTCCGCTGCTGGCGATCTGGACAGCGCATCTGACCGGCTGGAAAGCGGCGCGCAACATGGCCGGAATGGCAATCGACCTGTCGATCTACACCCTCCTTGTCGCCAGCCTCGGGGCGCAATTCGGCTTCAGTCCGAACCCGAGTGGCACCCTGGCCTCGACGCTCCTCTTCTGGTCACCACTCATTGCGGCTTGGTGGGCCTGGCGATACCGCGCTTTCTCGATCAAGCTCTCGCTCATACTGGGGGTGTTCTTCGTCGTGCTGACCTGGCAGTTCGCAGATCAGCACCAACGTGTCCACGAGCACCTGATTCTCGCCTTGTGCCTGGTTTTCCTGATTCGCAAAATTGCCCGCCCGGCACCGAGCCCAAACTGGAGCTTTGATGCCCAGACCGGGCTCCCCTCACCGGAATGCTTCGAGGCGGAACTTGCCCACGTCGCAGCCATTTCCGACCGTTATCAGTTTCCGATGAGTCTGATCGGATGTCGTCTTCCGGCGGGTATTGGTGAGCAGATCACTGAACAGGCCGGTCGTTACGCAGTCGCCATCAGCGACCGCCTGCGCACGTCGGACACCGCCTGCCGATGGGACGAAACGACCTTCATGCTTCTGCTGCCGAACACCACGGAAATCCAGGCCGAGGCGGTCGCCCGGAGCATAATGGCGGCCACCGGAACGCCAAATATTGGAGAAGGCGCCCCTCTGGCTCCGGTCATCAGCATCATCCAGCACGCCGGCGGCGAAGATCCGATGAGCACGCTGACCGCACTTGAGCGCAAGCTATCGACCTTATCGGCATCATGTCCGACCTGATTTTTTACCTCGTCCCCGTCTTGTTGATCCTGATTCCAGGCGTACTGCATGTCCGCGCCAAACAAAAGGATTCCGAAGTCCATCACGCCGTCCTCAAGGAAGCACAGGACTCCGGGCTGACCGAACCGCCATCGCTCCACCCGGTGGTGGACCTCTCGATCTGCATGGGCTCCGGTGCCTGCGCTCGCGCCTGCCCCGAAAAAGCGCTGGGCGTCATCAAGGGAAAAGGCGTCCTGATCAATCCGTCGCATTGCATTGGCCATGGCGCCTGCGCCCCGGCCTGCCCGGTCGGTGCGATCAAACTGGTTTTCGGCACAGCCAAGCGCGGCATGGATATTCCGCAGGTCAATCCCGAATTCGAAACGAACGTTCCGGGCATTTTCATCGCAGGTGAACTGGGTGGCATGGGCCTAATCCGCAACGCCATCCGCCAGGGAACCCAGGCCATCCGGACCATCGTGACCCGGCCGCGCAACCAGGCCGACTACGATGTACTTATCGTCGGCGCCGGTCCGGCCGGCATCGCCGCCTCGCTGGCAGCCAAGGAAGCCGGGCTGAAATACATCACCGTCGAGCAGGAGGATTCCCTGGGCGGAACGACCTATCACTATCCACGCAACAAACTGGTCATGACCGCCCCGATGAATCTGCCACTGATCGGCGAAATCAAGGTTCGCGAGATCAGCAAGGAAGAGCTGATGGAAATCTGGACCGGCGTTCTCGATAAAGCCACCCCCAATATCCGGTTCAGCGAGCGCATGGAGCAAATTACGCCGGAGGCAGAACGTTTTAGCGTGCGCACCAATAAAGCCACCTACAGCACGGCCAGCATTCTTCTCGCCATGGGCCGACGCGGCACGCCGCGCAAACTCGGCGCCAGGGGCGAGGAACACCCCAAGGTGGTCTATCGGCTGATCGAGTCGGAGCAGTATCGCGGCAAACACATTCTGGTGGTCGGCGGAGGCGACAGTGCGCTGGAAGCGGCGCTCGACATCAGCAACGAACCGGGCACGACCGTCACGCTGAGCTATCGCGGCAAGGCTTTCGATCGCGTCAAGCCGAAGAACCGCACGCGACTGGCCGAAGCCATTGCGGACGGACGCATCGAGCAGATCCTGGAGAGCACGGTAGAGGAAATCCACCCTGAATCCGTCACCCTCAAGCTTGGGGAGACAACGATCGAGCGTCGCAACGAAGGGATCATCGTCTGCGCAGGCGGCGAACTGCCGACGCCGATGCTGAAGAAAATCGGCATCCAGGTCGATACGCGCCACGGCGAGTAATCACCCCTTCAAAAAACCTGGCACGCGCTCGCTTCTATTTACCTCGGCCCCAATAAGAGGGAAAATATTCCACGGACAATCCAAAGCCCTCATGGACCGCCAGCCGAAGCCGAGGAGCAGGAGAAAATGGCAACCACCGCTGTACTGCCTCCCTTTCCGGAGGACTGGATGCAAACCTTGGCCGAGAAGCAAAGGCAAGGGCGTAGAATACTGCCTGAATGCCAACCGCCATATCTGACCATGGATGGACCGATTCTGGTTGATCGACGTTCTCACCAGGACCGGCGCAAGCAGTCTGCCCCCGCCCCTTCTGCCAGCACGAACCTTCCGGACGATTCGGTGTCTCCTCTAGCCATTGTCCACACAAGCATATCCCGATGACTGAATCACCGTTGCGATCGGTATTACTCTCAGCAATGCACCGCGTGCTGGCACCGGTTGTGCGCGTCATGCTGGCGCATGAAATCACACTGCCGATGGCCATCGAACTGTTGAAGCGCGTTTTCGTCGAAGTGGCCGAACGTGACTTCAAACTCGACAACAAGGCATCAACCGACAGCCGGATCAACCTGATTACCGGTGTGCACCGCAAAGACGTGAAACGCTTGCGTGAACTGCCGGGTCTCGAAGCCAACCTGCCGCCAAAAGTATCACTCAGTTCGCAAATCGTTGCCGCCTGGCTGACCGGCCGGCAATGGGTCGATGCCGACAACCAGCCACGACCGCTCTCCCGACTCGGCGGAAACCATGGCACAGCCTCTTTCGAAGCGCTCGTTGCCAGCATCAGCCAGGACATTCGCCCGCGATCGGTGCTCGATGAATGGCTGCGCCTCGGGGTCGTCACCATCAACGAAGCGGATGAGGTCGTGCTCGTCAGCAACGCCTTCATTCCCAAAGACGGCCTGAAAGAAAAACTGGCCTACTACGGCCACAACCTTGGCGACCATGCTGCCGCTGCGGCGGATAACGTACTCGCTCAAAACAGCCCATGGTTCGAACGCAGCGTGCACCACGATGGCCTGAGCGAGGAACAGGTCGAGCGACTCCGCGGTCGCGCCTCGGAACTCGGCATGCAGGTCCTTACCACCCTCCATACGATGGCCGAGCAGGATCATGCGCTTGACGAAAACAAAGCGCCAGGCAGCACGGGACAATCCAAACGATTCACTTGTGGTGTCTATTTTTACAGCACCGACGACCAAAACGTAACGCCTGAAAAATGACACGACTGCTGCTTTCGCTCCTCATCGCCGCCCTTCCTTTTACCGCGCAGGCCAACCCCTTTTGCGTCGACCCGGAGCAACCGGGCAACAACCATCTGGCGAGAAGCGGCATTGGCGGGATCGGCGGCACCGGTGCACCAGCCCAGTCACGCCAGGCAAAAAACGGCGAATCCTCAACCGGCAGCGGAGGCATTGGTGGAACCGGTTCGCCGGCCGTCGGTGGTGGCATCGGGGGAACCGGCATGCCTGTCGCCGATGGATCGACTGTCGGCATCGTCGGGGTCATCAGCGGCTTCGCGTCGGTTTGCGTCAATGGTCTCGAAGTTCATTTTGAACAAGGCGTTCCGGTCAGCGAAAACGGTGAAACATCGGGCTCCGACAAGCTCGCTGTCGGCCAGGTCGTCTCCATTGAGGCAGCCAGTTCAGCCAAGGGGCTGCAAGCCAGAAACATCATGGTCCTGAACGCGCTGGAAGGCCCGATCACCCACCTGCCTCGCGGCGGCAAGGCAATCCAGGTCCTCGGCCAAACCGTGGCAATCAACCCCGGCACCCGAATCGGCGGACCGGGCCTGGCCGTTGGCCAGATGGTCAAGGTCAGCGGCTTGAGCGGTGCGAACGGCGCGCTGTTTGCGACGCGGATTCAGGCAGCCCCCGGCTTGAAGCATGCCAGCGTGCTGGGCCCCGTCGTTCAGTCCAAGATCCATGGCGTTACCCTGAGTGCGCCGCTGGCATCAAACTCGGCACTGGTCAAAGGCAAATGGACGGGCAGCGAACTGGTGCCAACGACGGTGGCGGCGGATCCGACCTATCGTTTCAAAGGCACGGCCAGCCGAATTCTGCTGGAAGGTCTGGTTCAGGGATCGAATGGCCGAGGCGCAATTCGATCGGGCGACCTTGATTTCTCGGTCACGACAGTTCAAGCAAAATCCCTGCAATTGAATCAGCGCATCTTTGTCGATTTGCAGGTTGGCAAGAATGGACACCTCGAGGTTGATCATCTTGAGGTGGCAAATGTCGAGGGGCGTAAAGCGTTGGATAGCGCCCGCGTTGATTCTCGCAACAGCACGATGTCCTCTCGGGAAATTGCCAATCTCGGAACCTTGACTGAAAAGATCGAGAAGGCTGAGAGGGTTGAGCCGATCGAGAAGGTTGAGAAAGTCGAGAAGGTTGAGAAAGTCGAGAGGGTTGAGCCGGTCGAGAAGGTCGAGAAGGTCGAGAAGGTCGAGAAGGTCGAGAAGGTCGAGAAGGTCGAGAAGGTCGAGAAGGTCGAGAAGGTCGAGAAAGTCGAGAAAGTCGAGAAGGTCGAGAAGGTCGAGAAGCCTTCACGAATCGAGCGCCCGGAGAGGCACTAGTTCATCACGCGCTTACCCATGATGAAGCACGCTGCATGGTTTGTCCGGGTTAAAATTCGTCGACACAAAAATTCCAAGCGCATTTTGAAAATCAAATTACCTCTTCTTCTCTGCCTGCTCCCCGCACTCAACGCCCACGCGGATGAGGCTTTCACATTCAGCTCCGGTGTCGACTACTCGACCGGCAAATATGGTGCTGCCGATAAAACCGAGACCCTGAGCATTCCTCTGAGCGCGAAATACGAGTTTTCCGACTGGACACTGCGCGCAACAATTCCGTACATAGAGTCCACGGGGCCATCCAGCGTATCGGGGAGTGGTGCAGACCGAATCACCCTGAATAACGGGCAAGGTTCTCGCCATAAAGCGACCGGATTTGGCGATTTCGTAGTCGCCGCCAGCAATAGTGTTTTGGCCAGCGGGCCATGGCTAATCGATGTTGGCGCAAAAGTGAAATTTGCGACTGCGGACAAAAATGAAGGGCTGGGTACCGGAGAAAATGACTACTCCATTCAAACCGAGATCTATCGGACATTAGATCGCCATACGGTCTTTGGCACCCTGGGATACAAAAAAATGGGGGATCCAGAGGGATTAAACCTGAAGAATCCCTGGTTCACATCGGCCGGGTGGTCGTTTCGAGCTGCTCAGCCAACAGCCGTCGGCCTCAGCTACGACTATCGTCAAAAAATAACCGAGAACGGCGCCCCTCTCCGTGAAGTGACTGGCTTTGTCACGCACAAACTGGACCAACATTGGAAGATTCAAGCTTACGCGGTCACCGGTTTCTCAAAAGCGAGTCCAGATCTTGGGGCCGGAATTTTCGTCTTTTATTTGCATTAACAAACACGAGCCTACCGCGCACCCAACCGGAAAGCCTGGGTAATCAGATTTGTTGCCTCCGGGCTATCCCAGTTGCGTGAGCCATAAATCCTCTTGATCACCCGCCCATCTGCATCAACCAAAACGGTCAACGGCAATCGATCAGCGCGCAGAATTTTTTCCAGTACCAGATTTCGATCTATGTAATTCCGAAAAGTAATTCCGGCGCGCTTCAGGTAGGCGAGGGCCGCCGAACGATCATCATCGGTGGAGATGCCAATGATATTGATCTGCTTTCCGTCATAGCGCTTGGCCAACCTCTCCAGCGACCCCATTTCCTCTCGGCAAGGCCCACACCAGCTCGCCCAGACATTAATCAGCAATGGCTTGCCGCGAAATTGGGCGAGTTTTCCCGCGCCACTGGCCAAGTCGTTTAATGCGGCATCCGCCAACTGTTCGTCAATGACCTGCACTGAAGCATTCGCAGAATAGGCATTCTCAAAGAACACCAGCCCGGCAATACACATTAGAAATACCCGGAACATCTTGATCATCAGCGCCCCCCCCAATACCTTCATTCGGCTGAATTTTAATCGATGCCGAACAGTTCCCCTTTCAATTGCCGGTCAGAAAAACACTTTCCCCAAGTGCACGGGTGCGACCAAACTGCCCGGCAGGCAAGGATTTCCGGGTGGATTTTCCGGGATAATTTGCCCATCTGCTATCACTGGCCTAGCTGAGTCGCCTTAGCGCCGCCTCGACCAGCCCGCCCATTTCGGAAGTGGAAACCAAACGGTCACCGGCCTGGAAAATATCCCTGGTCCGCGCGCCATTCGTCAATACCGTCTGGACCGCTGATTCGATCGCATCGGCCATGTCCGGCCGGCCCAAGCTATAGCGGAACATCATCGCTGCCGACAGAATCATGCCCAAGGGATTGGCAACTCCCTGCCCTGCAATGTCCGGCGCTGAACCATGGCAAGGCTCATACATCCCTTTGTCCTCGACATTGAGCGAGGCCGAAGGCAGCATGCCGATCGAACCGGTCAGCATCGCCGCTTCGTCCGAGAGAATGTCACCGAACATGTTGCCGGTGAGCAGGACATCAAACTGTTTCGGGTTCTTGACCAGTTGCATGGCCGCGTTGTCGACCAGCATGTGATCGAGAGTGACATCCGGGAAACGTTCGCCGACCTTGGTCACCACGTCGCGCCAGAGCTGCATGCACTCCAGCACATTCATCTTGTCGACGGACATCACCTTGCCACTCCGTTGGCGGGCAATCCTGAACGCCATTTCGGCGATCAGTGCGATCTCGGATTCGGAGTACTCCATGGTGTTGTAACCGACGCGTTCGAACCCGGAGGTCCGTATCCCGCGCGGCTGGCCAAAATAGATATCGCCCGTCAGTTCCCGGACGATCATCATGTCGAGTCCGCTGACCACCTCCGGGCGCAGCGTCGAGGCATTGGCCAGTTCCGGATAGACCTTGATCGGACGCAGATTGGCATTGAGCCCGAGATATTTCCTGATCCCCAGCAAACCGCGCTCGGGGCGCGACTCGGCCGGCAGTTTGTCCCACTTCGGGCCGCCGACGGCACCGAGCAGGATGGCATCGGCTTCGTCAGCCAGCCTCAAGGTTTCGACCGGCAAGGGGCGCCCCGTCTGATCGTAGGCGGCGCCACCCAACAGCCCGTACTCATATTCGATTTTCAGGCCATGGATATCCTTCAGGGCATCGATCACCCTGACGGCCTCGGCACAAATTTCGACACCGATGCCGTCCCCGGGAATTACACAGATTTTCATTTCACAACTCACAGCAAAAAAACGGGGGGCCTGAAGCCCCCCTAAGGTTGGAGGAGAGTCGAACGCAGAACGACTCTCAACCGCAGAGACACCCGTTATCGGGGTACAGGACTATCTGGATCAGTCACCGCCGCGCAGGTTCTGCACCTGGAAGAGTCCCGGCGGATTCTTCTTCGGATCGACCTGGCCCTTGAACTGACCGGTGGTGCAGTGCTTGGACTGCAGGTCGACCATGGAGAAGGCGTCATCGATACCGATACCAGCCCCCTTGTTGACCGGCAGGTGATGATCGGGGTGCGACTTGCCGACCATGAAGACCTTCCACAACTCGCCCTTGCGGTCGTAGATTTCGTTGGCACCGTTCAGGTTCTGCAACTGGACGTCCATGTAGAAGACGCGCTTGCTGACCGGATGGTTGGTATTGACCGGCGCCGCTTCGAGCACATAGACCTTGCGCAGCTGCCAGGTGCCTTCGGAGAAGCACTTGCCCTGACCGCCCATGTCGACATACTTGTAGCCATCGGCTTCAGCGGGCATGTCGGTCGCCAACTTCAGCTCGTCGTGATTCCACATGGGCAACAGGACGTTCTTGGTGCCCTTGTAGGTCCACTTCATGTCGGAGACTCGGCCGTTGTAGCCCTCGAAGTCTTCGATCATCAGGTCGGAGCCGAGGAAGGCATCGGTCACCTGGCCCTGGGCCAGGCGGCGGACACGGCGCTGGAAGCCGAGGTAGAGGTAGGCATCGTCCAGCTTGGCATCATCCTCGAAGCGCTGGATCAGCAACTGGGTGTTCTTCAGGTCGCTGGGCTCGTGGGCCTTGGTGTAGATGGCGCGGAAAATGCCCGACGGGTTCGGCGTGAATTCCGGAATCGGCGCATCCTTGGTCCGGTGCATGAAGTTCAGGAAGTGGAAGTCCCACTTGATGGTCTTTTCCACCTGCCCGGTCTGCATGTTGCGGTACTTCCAGTAGAACGGCGAAATGACCGCGCCGTCGCCCCAGTTAACACCGTACTTGTAGTTCCAGGCCAGCTTCTCGCCAGCGCGTGCATCCTTGGCATCAGGCTCCTCCGGGAACGGGCGGCCGGCGACATAGCCGGTGATCATGTCACCCGGCTTGGCACCCAGCTTGGTCTTGTTCAGGTTGGCCTTGGTCGCGTCGGTGTAGTTCTTGTTGATGGCGAACTGCGTCGTGGCGCCGACCTTCATTTCAAACAGGCCATCCTTGATCAGCTTGTACACACCGGCGCCCAGCACATCCTTGAACTGGTCGGCGTTGGCCTTGTTGATCACGGTTCCGGCGGTCAGCCCCGGAAAGCTCGGCATGCCGGCCTTGTACGGGTTGAACGAGTTGTCGACATCCGCTTCGGTCGCGGCTTGCGCCACGCCCATCACACCGGCCGCCATCAGCGGCAGCATGGCAATCAAATGCTTTTTCATACTCTTTGTCTCCTCTGTTGGATCAGAACTTGTAATTCAGGCGCAGGAAAATGTCGTTTTCCTTGAACGCGGCACCAATCGGGCCGGCGCGGAAGCGACCAAGGGGTTCCATGCCACCAAAACCACGCGAATAAGACGTCATCGCGTTGGCATCGCCGTTTGGCGCGGTAAATGGCGCAAACGGATTACAGGCACGGCAGTCATCGAAATTCCAGTGATCGCGCCCATCAGCCAGCTTGTAGTTGGCGCCAATGGTGATCTTCAGGTCGTTCGTGTAGTTCCACTCCACCTGCGGTGCAATCGCCGTTGCTTTGGCGCGGAAGTCATGTGCCAGGATCAGTTGTGGGCTGACCGTACCGTTACGCAGGAAGCCCTTGATCAGCAGGGTGCCGATGAAGTTGTTTTCCCAATCCGGCATGCCGACCGGGCCGTACTGTTCCTGCTTCCACTCGTGGTTGAAGATATGCTGGTAGAACAACTGAGCCGAGATCAGGGTGGCCGAAGTTTCGCTGATGAACGGGATGAAGGTCGGACGGTCGACACCGATGACCGCACGGAAAACGTCGTTCTTGGAGTACAGCTGCTCACGCGAGGTGTTGGAGAACTCTTCACCCTGCGTATAGGCCGCTTCCATGCGAACGGCCGCACCGGCTGCCGGGATCTGGAAGTCCATCGAGCCACCAACCAGGTTGACACGTGGGAATTCCATGTCGAACGAGATCAGATACGGCCAGGCATTCTGGTATTGGCCGGTAAACGAGTTCGTTGCACGCTTCCCACCGTGCAACGACGGCAGTTGTGAACGATAGGTCAGCGCATTCAGCGAGAAGGACAGACCATCCATGGTCACACCTTCATACTTGGCACCCAGCTGGGTATTGGAGAGACTCCAGTCCGGCAGGTTCACGTCCTTCAGACCGATCTGACCAGGACCGAAGTTGGTGGCCAGCAAGGTACCCGGTCCAACGTTGGCGAAGTTGGCCACCGTACCGCCGTTGTCCCACAGGTTGGCCATGCCACGGAAGAAGCAGCCAGCATCGAGAATGACGTTTGGCGTGCCGCACTGACCGAGATTGTTCGGACGGAACTTGTCGAAGTTCCAGACGATCTGGAAGTTGCGATCCTGCATCCAGTCGCTGGCCCCCATGCGGTATTCCGCCTGGGCGATCCACATCGGGATGCGGATATCGGACAGTTCGTCGTAAATATTGTTGCGCGAGAAATCGACCGGGTTGATGACGTCGAGCACGCGGAACAGGTCGGTACGGCCCCAGACCACCTGCTGCTTACCGATCTTGACGAAGAGATCCTTGCCGTCACCCAGGTTGAACGTCTTCTTGGCATACAGCTCGCGAATGAAGTCGAGACGGCTGTTGAATTCCGGCATTTCGAGCTCGGACAGCTTCTTGTTTCCATAACCGCCGAAATCGCGACAGCCACGGCTGTCGATGTCGCAGGGACGTACCGGTACCGCGAAGCCAACGCCGCCGTCGGTGGCATGCCAGCGATCACCGAGAACACGCAAGCCGCTGTTCGGATTATTGGCCCCATAGGAATCGACAAAAGCGTTACCGGCAGCCCCGGGGTAACCCAAGCCTGAAACCAGCGTATGGGTTACGGGACCAGCACCCCAAGGGCTGGTCACCAAACCGGCTGGCGTTGTCGACTGCGTCGTGATCGACCCACCCGCATCCTTGCCGTATTCGCTGCTGTTCATGCGATAAACGCCATCCCAGCTACCGCGCAGGATGCTGTGGATACCCCAGCCATCGCCGACCTTCTTGTCGAGTTCGGCCTGCATGGTGTTGCGGAACTTGGCCAGACCGGTGTGCTCGCGCCTGACGGTGTGGTTTTCGTAAGTCAGATCGACCTGCCAGGGCGAGGATTCCTCGCCCATTGAAGGAAGTTCGTTGCCCCACGCCTGCGTTGCGAAGGAGGCGGTGAGCGCCACCGCCAGCAGCGACAGGCGCCTTCCCGTATTCAAGTTTGTCTCCATGGATCTTAACCCCCAATGGTTGTTAGAAAAGTGCTTGCTGTTCCCCCCGGTCGAGCCGGAGTGTTGTTAATCGTTTTCCAGCACACCGTCTTCGTCGTAATGAACTGCCGTCACAAACTTGGGTTTGAAGACGACGCACCACGACGGCACGATCAGCACAGCGGCGATCGCATTGACGATGAGCATGAAAGAAAGAAGGATTGCCGCGTCTGACTGGAAGCGCAGGTCGGACATGAAGATCCACATCACGACGCCGGCAATCAGCGTCACGGCGGTGAAACTGACGGCATAACCCGTCGTTGCCACGGCAGTAATGGCTGCCTTTTTCATGTCGCGCAGATGGGCATACTCTTCACGGATGCGGTCCATGAAATAGACCGCGTAGTCGATACCGACCCCGACGCCGACCGCGATGACCGGCACGGTGTTCACGTTGATGCCGATGTTCAGGGCGCCCATGTAGGCATAGGTCATCAGGGTCGAGAACAGCATCGGCAGGATCATCAGCCAGCCGGCGTGCAGCGAGCTGTAATAGATCATGACGATCAGGAAGGCGAGGATCATGACGGCCGGGATGATGATCATGTGGTCGGTATGCAGCGCCTGGTTACCGGCAGCAGTGACGCCGATGATGCCGCCACCCAGTTCGATGTGCAGACCGGGAACGTCCTTCTCGATCAGCTTGATGCCCTCTTCGGCCAGCGCCACGATGCGGTTGATCGTGTCGGCCTGATGGTCCTTGTAATAGAACACCATGTCGGCTTCGTTCTCGTCCGGCGTAATGAATTCCTTCAGGGCGCCGGGAATCGGGCTGGAGGCCATGTAGGCGAACATCAGACCGCCGATTTCGTCGGCACTGTCCGGCAACTGCATCCAGCGCGGATCGTCGTTGTGGGTCAGCTTGTTGACCACACGGACCACACCGGGCAAGGCCTTGGTGCCGCCCAGTTGCGGATCAGACAGCATGTGCGCCTGGAAGCGTTCGATGGCGGCCATGACATCCGGGCGCTTGATGCCACCCTTGTCGTCGGTACGGGCCACGACGTGCAGTTCCTCGGACCCCGGGAAGCGGGTGTTGATCGCCTTGGTCGACACGTTGTAGTCGTGGTCGCGATGGAGCAGCGGCGAGCCCGGCTCGGATTCGCCGAGCTGCACCTTGCCGACCAGATAGGTGCCGCCGATGGCGCCGATCAGGGTCAGAATCAGGATGGAACGCGCCCCGCCGTCGGTACCACCGGTCAGCGCCATGGCCTTGGCCAGGAAGTTGCGCACGCCTTCGTTGCCGTTCTCGTGCTTCTTCGGCGCCGGCAGGACAGTCAGGGCCAGCGGCACCATGAAGTGCACCGTGAAGATCACCGAGAAGCCCCAGAAACCAGCCGCCATACCAAGCTTGTGGTTGAACGGCGCAGCACCAAGGACGAGGACGGCAATGCCGACCGCATCGACGATGATGGCCAGCGAGCCGGGGCGGAACAAGGCATCGAGTGCATTGCGCGCGGCCTTCTTGCCATCATGGACGATGGCCAGTTCTTCGTAATAGCGCACCACCAGCTGGACACCGTGCGAGGTGGCCCGCGCCGCGATCAGGAAGGGAATCGGCAGCGACAACGGTTCCAGATTGATGCCCATCGCCGCCATGAAGCCGAGGCCCCAGATCGACGACAGCGCAATGCCGAGCAGCGGCAGCGCGATGCCGTAGAAGCGGCGGAAATAGACAATGAGCAGCGTCGCCAGCAGGGCCAGCGTCCAGGCCATGATCTCGACGATCTGGTTCAGGTAGGTGTAGACCCAGCCCGTCAATACCGGATTACCGGTGACGTAGAGGTGATGACCCGGCTTGGCCAGCGTCTTGCGCACTTCCTGCAGGGCGGCGAAGGTGGTCGGATAATCGATGTCGCCTTCGTTGAGCTGCGCCTTGATCAGCGCTGCCTTCATGTCCGGCGAGACGAGCAGGCCGTAGATGGTCGGGTTGGCGATGACGTCCTTCTTCAACTGCTCCAGCTCGGCAACCGTGCGGGTCGGCTTCAGGGGATCGTAATAGGACTCGGAGGCGAAACCGCCCTGGTCATCGAGGAAGACCTTGCGCGCCGTGCGGTGCGTCAGGCTGTTGACCAGGTTGTGATTGACGCCGGGCAGGTTATCGATGCCCTGTGTGGCCTCGTGGATCAGCTTCAGCGTTTCATCGTTGAAGATGGTGCCCTGCTCGACTTCGACCGACATGACGATCATGTTGGCGCCGCCGAAGTTCTCCTTCAGGCGGTTGTAGACCTTGATGTAGCCGTGGTTCTGCGGCAGCAGGTCGGAGAAGTCGGTGAAGATGCGCAGCTTGGGCAGCGCGATACCGAACATGATCGTCACGGCCAGAACCAGCGCCAGCACGATCTTCGGGTTACGGAAAATCCATTCCTCGCCCTGATGCAGGCGATGGGTGATGGAATGACGGATTTGGCTCACCATGGTGTTGCTCGCTCCCTGGTCTATTTGTTATTGGCTGTGCCGACGGCACGCAGCAGGCCACCGGGGCCGCCGATGACGATCGCCGCCTGGCCCGGCAGGGAGGCACCGCCGCCGAGGAACATCGGCAGCGGATCCGGATAAGGCACATTGCGCCAGCTGTCGCCTTCGAGGCGGGCAATGACACCGCCGTTGCCGACGGCGAAAGGAGCACCGTCGTGCATGAACAGGCGGTTCAGGGAAGCCTGGGTGGCATTGACCTGTTTCTGCCAGGTCTGGCCGCCATCGCGGGTATGCAGCATCTGGCCGGCAATCCCGCTGACCCAGCCTTCGCGGGCATCGCGGAACAGCGCCGCGTAGGGATAGAAGTCGCCCGGAATCTTCGGCCCCTTCTTCCAGGTCGCACCGCCATCGTCGGACATCACCGTCAGGCCAAACTCGCCGAGTGCCACCGCCTGCTTGTCGCTGACGAACTGGATGGTGGTGATCTGGGTGTCCTCGCCGAGGTCGGTGACCTGCCAGGTCCTGCCCCGGTCGGCACTGCCGGCGATCACGGCATTGGTGCCAGCCACCCACCAGCCACCCTGCGGGCTGCAGGTCACGGCCAACGGCGTGCGCGGCTGCTCGAGCTTGGCCGATTGCCAGTTCTTGCCTTCGGCATCGGCCGACCACACCTTGTGATAATGGTCGATCGCAACAAAAGTCTTGTCAGCGCAAACCGCAATATCGACCAGCGAAGTCTGGCCGAGGGCCTGACGCTGCCAGCTTGCGCCCTTGTCGTTCGAAACCAGCGCGACACCGCTCTGGGTGCCGACGACGATAACCTTGTCATTGCTGGCAATGGCCTGGCTGACGTCGTAACGATGCACCGAGCGCTGACGCTCGGTGGCGATACCGGACATGTCCGGGGCTTGCGTGCAGGCCGACAGCAATGCGCCGGCCACCGCTATGCCCAGCGGCAATTGTCGGGTGGCAAATATCCGCCCCATAAAACCTCCTCCTTACCGGGCGACCGTTGTTGCGGCACACCCTTGATTTGCTCCGGCTTCCGCTTTTTCCGGGATTTATTGACATCCCGTGAATTGCAGAAAATCTCGATATTTTTTATTGATTCAATAATGGCCGACACCGGCCAATACCGTCCAATACCATTTAGTCGTTTTTCTGATACCTGCCGGGTATCGGCCCGGCGCCGCCTGACGGGCCGGGGCTTGCACCCCGCCCGCCATGTCGAATGACTAGCGCCCCAAGTCCTTTGCGGTCTTGCCGCCGATACCCCACTGGGCCTTGGGTACGTCCTGGATCCAGACCCGGGTGTTCTCCAGCGGAGCACCCAGCGCCTCGGACATGGCTGCGCTGACCTTTTCGATCAACAGCTTCTTTTGCTCGTCGGTCCGGCCTTCAATCAGGTAGATTTGTGCGAATGGCATGTTTCCTCCGGCTTTCTCAGGCGAACTTGACGCTGGTGCTACCCAGCGACTGGATGCGCAGATTGACGTGATCACCTGCACTGACAGCAACTGCCTCGGTGACGCCGCCGGAAAGAATCATCGTGCCGGCTGGAATCTCTTCGCCACGGGCGCCAAGATGGTTGGCCAGCATGGCGATGGCTGCCGCCGGATGGCCGAGTACGGCAGCGCCGGCGCCGATGGCAACGGGTTCGCCGTTCTTTTCCATGACCACGCCCAGGGTACGCAGATCGAGACCGGCCACCGGCGTCATCTGGCCACCGAGCACGAAGCGCGAGGACGAGCAGTTGTCGGCAATGACGCTCTTCAGGTCGAACTTGAAATCGCGGTAGCGCGAATCGATGATCTCGATGCCGGGCATGATGAAATCAGTCGCGGCCAGCACGGCACCGATATGACAGCCCGGGCCTTTCAGCGCCTTTTTCAGCACAAAGACGATTTCCGGCTCGACCTTCGGGTGGATCAGTTCCTTGATCTTGATTTCACCGCCATCGGCGACACTGAAGTAATCGACAAGGAAGCCGAAACACGGGGTTTCGACGCCCATCTGCTTCATCTTGGCATGCGAAGTCAGGCCGGCTTTCAGGCCAACGACGCGATTGCCGCGGGCCAGTTTGCGGCGCAGAATTTCGTTCTGGATGGCGTAGGCGTCATCCCAGTCCATCTCGGGATGGGCGTCGGTGATCTTGACCACATCATGGGCTTGCAGCTCGGCGTTTTCGAGCAACTCGGCCAGTTGGCCGATGGTTTGTTGATTCAGTTTCATTTCAGCAATCCCCGTTCGCGTGCCATCGTGATGGCGGTATCTTCAATCATGTCTTCCTGCCCGCCGACCATGCCGCGCCGGCCCAGCTCGACCAGGATGTCGCGGGCCGGCACGCCGTACTTGGCCGAAGCACGCTTGGCAAACAGCAGGAAGGAGCCATAGACGCCGGCATAACCGAGCGTCAGCGCATCGCGGTCGATGCGGATCGGGAAGTCCATCATCGGCACGACCAGGTCTTCGGCGACGTCGGTGATCTTGGCGACATCCACCCCGGTCTCGATGCCCATCAGGCTGCACACGGCAATCAGCACTTCCATCGGCGTGTTGCCGGCCCCGGCACCCAGACCCGCAGCCGCGGCGTCGATGCGGTTGGCCCCGACTTCGATGGCAGCGATCGAGTTGGCGACGCCCATGGCCAGGTTGTGGTGGCCATGGAAACCAAGTTCGGTTTCCGGCTTCAGCGCGGCACGCACGGCAGACAGGCGTTCCTTGACGCCTTCCGGCAGCAGGTGGCCGGCCGAGTCGGTGACGTAGATACAGTTGGCCCCGTAGGACTCCATCAGTTTGGCTTGCTTGACCAGGCCTTCGGCACTGTTCATGTGGGCCATCATCAGGAAACCGACGGTGTCCATGTCCAGCTTGCGGGCCATGGTGATGTGTTGTTCGGAGACGTCAGCCTCAGTACAGTGGGTGGCGACCCGGATGGTATTGACGCCGAGGTCACGCGCCATCTTCAGGTGATCGACAGTCCCGATACCCGGCAGCAGCAGGGCGGAGACCTTGGCGTTCTTCATCTTCGGGATGACGGCGCCGAGATACTCTTCATCGGTATGGGCCGGGAAGCCGTAGTTGACCGAGGAACCACCGAGGCCATCGCCGTGGGTGACTTCGATCAGCGGCACGCCGGCGGCGTCGAGGCCGGTGGCGATGGCGGTCATCTGGTCGAGGGTCATCAGGTGACGCTTGGGATGCATGCCGTCACGCAGGGTCATGTCGTGGACGGTGACTTTTTTGCCTTTGAGGGTCATTTGTCTTTTCTCCTTATTCCTTAGGCGTGCACCGGCTCAAGCTTGAGCGTGCCCTTGATCATTTCTTCGGCGAACATTTCGGCGGTGCGGGCACCGGCGGCGGTCATGATGTCGAGGTTGCCGGCGTAGGTCGGCAGGAAGTCGCCGAGACCGGTGACTTCCATGTAGACGGAGACGCGGTTGCCGTCGAAGACCGGGCCGTTGACCAGGCGGTAGCCCGGCACGTACTTCTGGACTTCCTTGATCATGGCGTGGATGGATTCGGTGATCTTTTCCTGGTCCGGTGCGGTTTCGGTCAGGCAGTGCACGGTGTCGCGCATGACGAGCGGCGGTTCGGCCGGGTTGATGATGATGATGGCCTTGCCCTTCTTGGCGCCGCCAACCTTTTCGACGGCACCAGCGGTGGTGCGGGTGAATTCGTCGATGTTCTTGCGGGTGCCGGGGCCGGCGCTCTTCGAAGACACCGTGGCGACGATTTCGCCGTAGGCGACCGGCTGGACGCGGGAAACGGCAGCGACCATCGGAATGGTGGCCTGGCCACCGCAGGTGACCATGTTGACGTTCATCTCACGGCGACCAACGTGTTCCTTCAGATTGACCGGCGGCACGCAGAACGGGCCGATGGCGGCGGGGGTCAGGTCGATCATCAGGACGCCGAGGGCATTCAGCTTGCGGCTGTTCTCGGCATGGACGTAGGCCGAGGTGGCATCGAAGGCGATCTGAACATTGTCTTCAAGGACGTGGGGCAGGAAACCATCGACCCCGGTGGCGCAGGTCTTCAGGCCCATATCGGCGGCACGCTTGAGGCCTTCGGATTCAGGATCGATGCCGATCATCCAGACCGGTTCAAGGAAGGGACTGCGCTTCAGCTTGTAGAGCAGGTCGGTGCCGATATTGCCCGGGCCAATCAGGGCGCATTTGATTTTTTGGGTCATCAATATTTTCCTTATTGATCGTTGTTCAGCAAATGGTGGAAACGATGCCGCCCTCGACGCGCAGCGCGGCACCGGTCGTCGCAGCCGCTCTCGCGCTGCAGACGTAGGCGACCAGCGCAGCCACTTCGGCCGGATCGATCATGCGTTTGATAATTGAGGTCGGGCGCCCTTCGGCGAAGAAACGGCGTTCCATTTCATCGAGGCTGATGCCGGACTCGGCGGCCAGCTTGCCGAAGAATTCGCCAACACCTTCCGAGCGCGTCGGGCCGGGCAGCACGGCATTGACCGTGACACCGGTGCCGGCGCAGCTCTGGGCCAGACCGCGCGACACGGCGAGCTGGGCCGACTTGGTCATGCCGTAATGGACCATCTCGCCCGGCGTGTTGATGCCGGATTCGCTGGAGATGAACACGATACGTCCCCAGTTGGCCGCCTTCATGGCCGGCAGGTAATGACGGGCCAGACGGACGCCGCTCATCACGTTGACGTCGAAAAAGCGCTGCCATTCGCTGTCAGGGATGGCGTCGAAGGGCACCGGATCGAAGATGCCGAGGTTGTTGACCAGAATGTCGGCCTGCGGACAGGCGTCGAACAGGAACTGGCAACCTTCCGCCGTGGACAAATCAGCCACCACGCCCTGTACGTCGGCGCCAGCCACCAGCGAACGCAGGCGGCCAAGCGCCGCATCGACACTTTTCTGGCTGCGACCGTTGATCACCACCCGGGCGCCTTCGCGAGCCAGCTCGGTGGCGATGGCAAAGCCGATGCCGACGGTCGATCCGGAAACTACCGCAGTCTTCGATTTGATCTGGAAGTCCATGTCAGGCTGCCGGCTTAGACGAAACGGACCGAACAACCGCCGATGCCGCCGATGGTCATGCGCAGGTTGTCGCCCTTGACCACCGGAACCATGGCGCCCATCGCACCGGACAGCACGATATCGCCGGCCTTCAGGGTGATGCCCAGCTTGCCCAGCGTGTTGGCCAGCCAGACCATGGCATTGACCGGGTGGCCCATCGTCGCGGCGCCAGCGCCGGTGACGACAATCTCGCCGTTCTTCTCGAGGACCATGCCGCACAGGCCAAGGTCGACATTGCTGATATCGACCAGTTGGTCGCCAAGCACGAAGACGCCGCAGGAAGCGTTGTCGGCCACGGTGTCCTGGATCTTGATCTTCCAGTCGGTAATACGCGAATCGACGATCTCGAAACAGGCCATGACGCCTTCGGTCGCCGCCAGCACATCGGCCGCCGTCACGCCCGGCCCTTTCAGATCCTTCTTGAGCAGGAAGGCAATTTCGCCCTCGGCTTTCGGCTGGATCAGCGAGCTCATCTCGATGGATTCGCCTTCGTTGTAGACCATGCCGTCGAGCAGGTAGCCGAAGTCCGGCTGATGCACGCCGAGCAGGTTCATGACCGGCTTGCTGGTGACGCCGATCTTCTTGCCGATGACGCGTTCGCCCTTGGCCAGGCGGCGCGACAGCATCTGCTGCTGGATATGGTAGGCGTCCTCGATGGTGATGTCGAAGCCACGCGAAGTCAGCGGGCTGACCGTCTTGCCGGCAACCAGCGCTTCGTAGAGCTCGTCGCCGAGTTGGGTGATTTGCGATTGTTCCATGATGGTTTCTCGTGCTCTTTCGTTATGCGGCCAGGAAATTGCTGACCAGCTGGTTGAAGTCGCGGTTGTGTTCAATCTGGACCCAGTGCCCGCAGCGCCCGAAAACATGCAGTTGCGAGTCGTCGATCCAGTGGTTCAGGGTCAAGGAATTGCTCAGCGGAATCACCCGGTCGTCACGACCATGGATGACCAGCGTCTTGTGCCTGAGCGCCCGGATATCGGCCTCGGCACTGGCCATCGCATCGACCCAGCGCTGGCGCGGGGCCGGGAACATGGCCGAAAACGATTCCTGAAAACCGGGCCGGATGCTGGCCTGATAACGCAGTTCGGCCAGCTCGTCGGTGACCAGACTGCGGTCGTAGGCAAAGATATCGAGCAGGCCACGCATGGCTTGCAATGACGGCTCATAGCCCCACGCCGCATCGAGTTCCGGCGTCAGTTCGAACGGCACGCCGACGCTGCCCATCAATACCAGCCGACGCACGCGCTGCGGGTGGCGGATGGCCAGCGCCAGTGCAATGGCGCCACCGAAGGAGTTGCCGATCAGGTCGGTCTGTTCGATGCCCAGTGCGTCAAGCAGACCGACTGCCTGATTGACCCAGCCATCGACACCGTATTCGATATCGGCCGGCCGCTCGGTATAGCCGAAGCCAACCATGTCCGGCGCGATGGCGCGGCAGGTCTTGGCCAGCTCCGGCAGAACCAGACGCCAGTTGGCCCATGCCGTCACCCCCGGGCCGGAGCCGTGGATGAGCAGCACCGGGGCCCCGCTACCGAGATCGTGATAGTTGGTTTCGATGCCGCCAGCGACGATGCGCTGGCCGATTTCAGGAGAGTTTGCCGACATGTTCGGATCGCCTTACAGCTTGATGCAGACGTTCTTGAGTTCGGTATAGAACTCAAGCGAATGCACGCCACCCTCGCGGCCGATACCGGACTGCTTGGCGCCACCGAACGGCGTGCGCAAGTCGCGCAGGAACCAGCTGTTCACCCAGACCAGGCCGGCTTCGATACGACCAGCAACGCGGTGAGCGCGATTGACGTCCTGCGTAAAGACCGAGGCGGCCAGACCGTAGGTCGTGTTGTTGGCGCGCTTGATCACTTCATCTTCGCTGTCGAACGGCATCACGGTCGTGCAAGGTCCGAAGATCTCTTCACGAACCACAGCGGCGTTGTCGTCGAGACCGGTCCAGATGGTCGGCTGCACCCAGGCACCGTTGGCCAGCTCGCCCGGCATGTCGGGGATGCCACCACCGGTGACCACCGTGGCGCCCTCCTCGACGGCCTTCTTGTAATAGGACAAGACCTTGTTGCGGTGTTCCTGGCTGACCAATGGCCCCATGTTGGCGCTCGGGTCGCTCGGCACGCCGAGTTTGAGCTTTTCGGCACCGGCCTTCAGGGCTGCCACGAAGGTCTCGAAGAACGGGCGCTCGACATAGACACGCTCGGTGCCCAGGCAGACCTGGCCACAGTTCGAGAAGCAGGAGCGCAGCGTGGCTTCGATCGCGACATCCAGATTGGCGTCGGCAAAAACGATGGCCGGGTTCTTGCCGCCCATTTCCAGCGATACCGGGCGGGCACCGTCGGCAGCGGCCTTCATGATCGCAGCACCGGTACGGGTCTCGCCAGTAAAGGTGATCGCATTCACATTCTGGTTGGTGGTCAGGAATTCGCCGGCCGAATTCGGCCCGAAACCATGCACGACGTTGTAGACGCCCTTCGGCACGCCGCAGGCATTCATCACTTCGCCGAGCAGGGTGGCCGTCGACGGTGTTTCTTCCGACGGTTTGACGACGACCGTGTTGCCGCAGGCCAGCGCCGGACCAACCTTCCAGGTCATCAGCAGCAGCGGCAGGTTCCACGGGCAGACCACACCGACCACGCCCACCGGGCGACGGATCGCGTAGTTCAGCGCGCCCTTGCCATCCGGCGTCGCCATTTCGAAGAACTCGGTCGGCGCGTTCTTGATCACGTCGGCGAAAATCTTGAAATTGGCTGCGCCGCGCGGGATGTCGATGTGAGAAGCCAAGCTCTTCGGCTTGCCGGTATCGGCACATTCGGCTTCGAGGAATTCGTCGAAGCGACGGGTAATCTCGTCGGCCACCTTGTTCAGGATATCGGTGCGCTCGACCACGGTCATCTTGCCCCACGGGCCTTCCAGCGCATCGTGCGCTGCCTTGACCGCGGCATCAACCTCGGCCTTGCCGGCTTCATGCACCATGCCGATCAGCGAGTTGTCGAGCGGCGTCCGCTTCTCGAACTGCTTCCCTGTAGCAACGAACTCGCCGTTAATAAAATTCAGGATCTGTTTCATTCTGTCCTCTGTGGTTTTGTTGTCAGGCCAGCCCGATGGCCGCCAGCCCAGCCTTGGCACACTCTTCGTCCTCGGACTCCGAGGCGCCGGAAACACCGATACCGCCGATCCACTCGCTGCCCTCGCCGGGCACCGGCAGGCCACCGCCGAAAACGATCAGGCGCGGCTGGTTGGAGAAGCCGAACTTCATCCCGTCGTCGTGGCCAATCGCCCCCATCCAGGCCTTGGTCGGGAAGCCGAAGCTGGCCGCGGTGTAGGCTTTGTCGATGGCGATATTGATCGAGTGGATGAAGGCCCCCGGCTGGCGCAGGAAGGCCATCAGGTTGCCGCCGCGGTCGACGACCGCGACGTTGATCTTCCAGCCCTTGGCCGCCGCGAAAGCAACCGCCGCCGCACAAGCTGCGGAGGCTGCCTCGGCAGTGATCCCCGGCGTGCTGACGGCGACTTGCATCAGGTCACCACCGTCAGGAAGCGATCGTTCAGCTTGCGGTCGTGATAGAACACGGCCGCACCGACTTCATCCATCGTCCACTTCGTCGGCTTCTGATCCGGGTAGGCATAGTTACCGCCGCAGAAGGTTTCGAAGCGATTGCCGTTCGGGTCGAAGGCGTAGATGGTCGTGCCGCGGGTCACGCCATGGCGCGTCGGGCCGATGTCGATCGAAACGCGGTTCATCGACATCAAGTCTGCGGCGCGCAATACCTGCTCCCAGGTTTCGAGCAGGAAGGAAACGTGGTGCAGCTTGCCCGGTTCCGGATGACGGACGAAGGCGATGTCATGGGCCTTGGTCGAGCACGACAGCCAGATCGCCAGATCCTGGTTGTCGTCGAGCGCGATGTGCTCGACCAGGAAGAAGCCGAGCACGTCCTGGAAGATGGCCTGGGCCTTTTCGATGTCCGGCCCGTAGAGCAGGCAGTGGTCGAGGCGGATCGGGGCGATGCCCTTTTCGGCCGAGGCGCACCAGGCTTCCGGATTGAGTTCGCCCATGTCGTTGCCGATGGCGGTCTTTTGCGAATACAGCTCGATGTCGTGGCCAGTCGGCAGCGTGAAACGCACGCGCTCGCCGGTTTCCAGCAATTCGCCGGCCGGAATGCGCTTGGTGGCGACGCCGTAGGCGTTCAGATCCTTTTCCAGCTTGGCCAGCGTGGCATCGCTATCGACCTTGAAGGCGAAGAAGTCGATGCCGGCGCTATCGGCCTGGCGCAGGATCACGCTGTTGTGATCGCGCTCTTCCCAAGTCTTGAAATAAACGCGGCCCTGGGCATCGCGACCGGTTTCGATCAAGCCCAACACCTTTGAATAGAAATCAACGCTTTCTGCCATGTCGAGCACCCGCATCTGAATGTGCCCGGGACGAAGTACGCCTGTCATTGCCATTTGTCTGCTCCTCTTTTTTAGATTTGATAACTGCACAAAATCCATGCAATCGATTTAACGCAACGATATTTACAACCAATCTCGATGTCAATATGTTTTCTCGAGATTTTTAAATACACCCGACAATTGCTGTTATCGGGTTAAAATTTTCCTGTCCGTTTCCTGTCAGCTATTCAAATACCATGAACAACAATGTCGTCGCCGAAGGCCTGGCCGAACCCAAGACCCTGGTCGAATCCGCCTATCGCGCCCTGCGCCGGGACATCATCGAAGGCAACCTCGCCCCCGGTGAAAAGCTCCGCGTCGAGCACCTCAAGGACAACTACGGGGTCGGCGCCGGCACACTGCGTGAGGCGCTTTCCCTGCTCATCTCCGACGCCCTGGTTGTCAGCCAGGGCCAGCGCGGTTTCCGCGTCGCCCCGGTCTCGCTGGCCGACTTCGAAGACATTGCCCAGACCCGCGTGATGCTCGAATGCGAGGCCCTGCGCCAGTCGATCGCGATGGGCGACGATGCCTGGGAAGCCGACCTCGTTGCTGCCTTTCACCGCCTGGCCAAGGCCGAGGAAAAGCGGATCGGCAGCGAAGCCCGCGAGGAATGGGAAGAGCGCAACCGGATCTTTCACGAAGTCCTGATCGCGGCCTGCCCCTCCCGCTGGCTCAAACATTTCCTGTCCATCCTCTATTTCCAGGCCGAACGCTATCGGCGCCTGTCGCTCTACCTGCAACCGATTCCGCGCGATATTCATGTCGAACATGAGGCCTTGCTCCACGCCGCCATCAACCGCGAGGCGGACAAGGCTGCAGCCATCCTGTCCGAGCACATCCTGCTGACTTTCCGCTCGGTACAGGCCATTCCGGCTGAACAACTGAACGCCAAACTGCGGGCATGACCGTTTCGGCCGCTACGCTGCGGCCGCCACCGCCTGTGTCGCCGACGTCCGGCAGACGTTTTTCGCCATCTTGCCGAGCACCCGCAGGGTAATGTCACTGGCCGGCTTTACACGGCAGGCCAGCACCCGGCCTGCCGCCTCGTCCTCGACACTGACGTAATCGCGACTCATCACCCGTTTGACGTAGTCGCCCGAGGTGATTTCCACCTTGCACACGCCGCACCCGCCCCCCCGGCAACCGACCGGAATGCCCTTCTTGCCAAGGCGCTCCATGCCCACCAGCAAGGATTCGTTGGGTGAGCAACGAAAGGTCTCGCCGGTTTCCTCGATCAGCACGTTGAAATAGATCATGGCTGCTCCGTCGATGGTCAGATGTTCTTGAACAGCGGGCTTTTCAGTTGTTGCGAGGCATCGGCCGCGGAGAAGAATTTCTCCATGTAGATGTCCCGCTCGAACAGCCGGCCCTGGATCAAGGTCGTGATGCAGGCTTCGATCATGGCTGGTGGCCCGCACAGGTAAGCCTTGTGGCCACGGAAGTCATTATCGAAATGCGCCTTGGCCGCCTCGTGCACAAAGCCGCGCGAGCCCGACCAATCGGAGCCAGCCGGTTCATCGGACAGCGATGGTACGTAGTTGAAGTTCGGGTATTTCGCGGCGAGCTCCCGGAACTCGGCGTCGTAATACAACTCGGCGCGGCTGCGCTGGCCATAAACGAGGGTGATTGGCAGGGAGCAGCCTTCGCTGAGCAGGTCCTCGATCATCGATTTCGGACTGGACAGACCGGAACCGCCTGCCATGAAGATCAACGGGACATTGGCCGACTTCTTGACGAAGAAACGACCATAGGGACCGGTGAATTTCAGCCGGTCTCCGACGGCCAACTGCTCGTGCAGCCAGGTGGTGACCTGACCGCCCGGCACAATGCGCACGTTCAGCTCGACGATGTCGCCGGTCTGCGGCGAATTGGCCAGCGAGAAGGCGCGCGTCTGGCCACCCAGGGCATCGACTTCCAGATTGACGTACTGGCCGGCCTGGAACTTCATCGGCCGGTCCAGCTTGAGCCAGATGCCCTTGATGGTCGGCGTCAGGGTTTCGATACGGACCACCTCGCCGCTGTAATCCTTGACCGGCAGGTTTTCGGAATCGGGATCGTCCTCGATCTCGGCTTCGATCACCACGTCGGATTCGAGACGGGCACAGCAGGCCAGGCATTTACCTTCCTCACGCTCGAAATCCATCAACGCGAAGGTCGACGCCTCGCCCTGATCGACTTCGCCATCCGTGACCTGCACCTTGCAGGTCGCGCACAGGCCGTGACAGCAGGCGTGCGGCAGGTAGATGCCGGCGCGCAGCGCAGCGTCGAGAATGGTCTGCCCATCCTCAACCTCGATGGTCTGGCCGAGCGGTTCAATGGTCAGTTCGTAAGCCATGACGCCCCCGGCTCAGAAACAGGTGCCGTTGCCGTTCAGGCCCGGGGTTTGCAAGCGCAGCGCATCCTTGTGCTTGATACCCTGCTCGGCAAGCGTCTTGTTGAAATCCGGCTGGAACGGCTGGCCGGACTTGAGCCAGACGGCCTTGCTGAAGTCGACCTTGGCCCAGTCGGCGTGACGGCCGTAAGCAAACGTCAGGTTCTTCTCGACCAGATCGGAAAACTTGGTATTCGGCGACACCGAAAAAGCGAGCGGCGCAACAAACAGAAAATGGTCATCCCAACCAACGAAGAGCAGTTGGTTACCATGAAATTTGTCCTGAGTATCGGCGGCAGGATATTGATAATCGTAGAGGGCTGTGACAGCCATGTTTGTCTCCTAAATTTTTGTCCGGAGGGCAAAGCTGCCCTCCGTTGATACTGATTGATCAGGTGTTCTGGGTTGCCGCGCCACGCCAAGCAGCAAAGTTCGCCTGGTCGCTGGAGCCTTCGTAATCGCCGGTGTCCTTGGCATCGATGTGGCACCATTCGAGATACTTGGCCACCGGATTGAATCCTTCGGCCGTCGGATCGGTACCCTCCGGCCAGCAATTGCCCTGATAAAGCTGATATACCGGCAACCAGGCCTGGATGTACTTCTCCGGCTCGTCGTCGAAGATGTGCTTACAGCCGTCCGAGCAGGTGTGGTACTTCTCACCTTGGAACTCCGACTCGCGATAGCAGATCTTGGTCGGGTCGTCCGGCTCGGTAAAGAGCATCGGAATCTGGCAGACCTGGCACAGCATGGGCAGCGTATTGGCGAAGAAGCGCTCGCCCTTGTCGGCGCGTTCGCGCAGCTCGTCGAAACGCGGACGGTAGTACTTGTCGAAAGTGTTCGGGTATTTCGCCGACAACCAGTCCATCTCCTCGGCATCGGGCAGCCAGGTGTGCAGGCCCATCGCATGCGAGTGGGTGCACAAGGTCAGCCACAGCTGGTGCGACTGATGCTCCTTGTCGACCGTGCATTGGGCGATGCAGTCCGGGACCTTGATGCCGTACTTGGCCAGGTCGTTGAACAGCGCGCCGCCGTTCTGCTCGAAGTAGATTTCCCAGGCTTCCTTCCAGCTCATCACGCGCTTCGGCAGCATGTAGTCCATCATCGTGGAGACCAGGCTCAGCACGCGGATACCGCGCCAGGCCCACTTGTCGATCCACTTCTGGACGATGGGCAGGTTGTCCGGGTCCTGTTCGAGCATGAACTTGATGCACTCGAGGCCCAGCGTCATGTGGCGGGCTTCGTCGGACTGGGCCGAGAAACCGAAGGTCACCGTCGCCATGTCGCCGTTGTAGGCAGCACCGGACATGAAGGGCACGAACAACAGGTTGGTCAGCACGTATTCGAAGGAGAAGCCGATGGCGATCATCCATTCGAAGGGGCCGGCGCTGAAGGCGTCGTCGAAGAAGGACTTGGGCACCGACAGGTACCAGAGGCGTTCGATCTGGTGGCTTGCGCCGGCATGGAAGCCTTCGTAGAACTTGTTGTAGTTCGACAGGGCGTGGATCTGGGTCTGGGCATGACGCACTTCGTCGATCGACTGCATCAGGCAGGCAACGCGGGGGCCAACGCCGGGGAAATTACGGCCGGCTGCAGCGAAACCACGGTGGGCCATATACTCCAGCGGCGAAATGCCGGTCAGGAACAGTTTGACGGCACTCAGATAGCGCGCATCGGTAATCCCGAGGTGGCCGTTGTTCTGGGCGAAGGCGTCGAGCACGGCGTACAGCTTGCGCTCCTTTTCAGCCTGGTATTTCCAGTAGGCATCCATGGTCAGGCGGAAGGGGTCTTCCCACTTGTCCCAGTCGTGCACCTTGATGCCCTCGAAGGTGGCTTGCGGAAATACCTTGTCCTTCGGCTGGTAGGTGGTTTCCCAATCCAGGCCGCGTGTCATGTGGGCGTACTTTTCCTTCAGGCCCAGCTTTTTCTTGTTGGCTTTCATGTCCATGAGAGTCTCCTTGCTCAGTTTTTCCAGGCCAGCGTCAGCTGGTCATCGTCCTCGTCCAGATAACCGGAGAGTGTGATCAGGTTGACCTGCAGCTCCTGCAGGTCGAAATCGCGGCCAATGCGTTCCTCAATGGATTCGCGCTTGATGACCAGGCTGCCTTCGGCATTGATCTTGACCATGGCCGGCTGCTCGTCGAGCACGGCATGCGGGTTGTCGGCGAGGATCGATTCGACGATCGGACGGGTGTCCTCGTTGGTTTGAAAAGCGATGAATACGGTAGACATGGATACTCCTACACAGCCAGGCCAAGCTTGGCGCAGCGGGCATTGAATTCGGACGTGAGTTCGGCCAGCAGATCGTCGGCCTTGTCGCCGAAGGCACGCTTGGCGATCGGGGCCAGGGCCTTGAGCGTGGCGGCGCGGTACTGCTCAACCCATTCGCTCAGTTGAGCCTTGTTCTCGGGCGATTCGGCAGCGGCGACCTTGATCTGGGCATCCACCCACTTGGCGGTTTCAGTGGACCATTCGGCCATGAAGCGCGTCATCATCGAGATCGCCGTACCCCCGTTGGCCGAGAACTCGGCATCCAGATAGTCGTAGAGCATCGGGTTGAGCAGGCCTTCGAGCACCAGGTTCTGGGCGACGAAGATTTCAAACCAGTCCTGCAGGACCAGCAGGTTCTCGACATGCTGGCGCATCGGTTGCCAGGTGGCGCCGGACATCCAGGCTTCCTTGGCGGCATCGAGGGCGTCCGGGCCGTCGAGCACGAGACCGATGCGGGTCAGGTACTGGGCGACGCCGAGGTGGTCCATGGCGTGATAGAGGCAAGGCTGGGTGATGACCGTACCGTAGCCATAGGCCGCGATATAGGAATTACCCATGTTGCCGCCCCACTCGACATGGCGCATCGGCACCAGCACATCGAGCGCGGTCTGCTTCAGGTCGGCCGGGATCAGTTCGGCCAGGCCGCGGTCCTCGATCATCTCGAAGCTCGACTCGGTGGCATCCTGCTGCCGGGCACGAGCGATCGTGTAGGCACCGTAGTAGAACTGGCGCGGATCCTTCAGCGCATACCAGTCCTTCATCTGGATCTTGGTGCGTTTCTTGTCGAACAGCACATGGTCGGCATCCCAGCTCGGCCGGTAATGGAAGATGTGTTCCTGCTGGATGTTGTAGCTGCCTTCCTGATAACGGCTGGCCGGCTTGTCGCCGAAGCGCTCGACCAGGTGATCGAAGGTATGGCGCAAAGGCTTGATTGCCACGGTACGCAGATCAATCTGCATGTAGGTCTCCTCTCGTTATTCCCGCTGGCGGGATGGTGTGTTCAGACTGCGTCTTCAAAACCCTGGCGCGAGGCATCGTTCAACCGGGAAACCCAGTCGCCCTGATCCGAAGTTGCCGGATCGAGCACAATGACTTCGTTGGCCAGACAAAACTCGTGGAAAGCGGGTTCCGGCAACATCAGCTCGACAGCCAGTTCCGGATCGCCGATCGAAAACTCGAATTCGATGAAGCCATTCGGACGACGCTTGCAGATGCGAACGTAACGACGCCCTGCATCAAACGTGCTGCCTTGCCTCTCTTCTTGCCCCATCGCTTCTCTCCTGAAAACTGCGCAGCGCATCTCGCTACAGGGCTTCTCTTAATCAAGGAGCGTGCCACTTTGATAAGCATCTGTTTTTATTGAGATCACAAAAATACGACGCTTGTTTTGCTGCAGTGCATGATTACGATCCGATGAATTGATTTCGTTCTGGTTAATCAAATGATCAACTCCCGGGCGCAGCTACTGCATACGTACGGAGTGCAGTCCGGGCAGCCGGTGAACCACCCCGGGCATCAGCAAAAAGTGAACGTCGGCGGGGACTGCACGCACGAGCAATAACCCACAGAAAAGAGAAACCGTGGAATAATCTCGAGAAAAAATATCATCTACCGGAGCAGACCATTCCGCGGTAAACCGGCAGGCGTTAACACCAGAAATAGCCGGATTGCCCCCAGCGAAGGGGTTAGCGGTGACAGAGAGACAAGATGACCACCATTCAGTACCCCGAGTCGAATGACCTGCGCAATCTGGTCAAGTTTTGCGAAAAGGATGGAACGATCTGGCTGGCCGAGAACCGCATGGTCCTCATGCATACCTCGGCACTCGGCGCCTTGCGCCGCGAACTGGTCGGCTCGGTTGGCAAGGAACACGCCCGCCGCCTGCTGACCCGCATGGGCTACGCCGCCGGTGTCTGCGATGCCGAACTGGCCAAGCGCATCCGCGGCAACCTGTCGATGCAGGACGCCTTCTTCACCGGCCCGCAACTGCACATGCTCGAAGGCATCGTGCGCGTCACCCCGGTGCACATGAACCTCGATTTCGACAAGGGCACCTTCTCCGGCGAGTTCCTGTGGGAGAACTCCTGGGAGCAGGACATCCACCTGCGCGAACTGGGCCAGTCCGACGAGCCCGTCTGCTGGTCGCAGATCGGCTATGCCTCGGGCTACACCTCGGCCTTCATGGGGCGTTTCATCCTGTTCAAGGAAATTGAATGCGTGGCCTGCGGCCACAACAACTGCCGCATCGTCGGCAAGCCGCTGGAAGAATGGGAAGACGCCGAGCAGCACGCCAGCTATTTCGAATCCGATTCGATGCTCAACCATCTGCTGGAACTGCGCCACCAGGTCGACTACCTGCGCACCACCATTTCGCAGCAGACCCAGACGCCCCAGCTGGTGGGCAATTCCAAGGGCTTCCAGCATGCCTATGACCTCGTCACCCGCGCCTCGGGTACCCAGGTCACCGTGCTGCTGCTCGGTGAAACCGGCGTCGGCAAGGAACGCTTCGCCCGCACACTTCACCAAATGAGCAACCGCAAGCAGGGGCCGTTCGTCGCGGTCAATTGCGCGGCCATGCCCAATGACCTGATCGAATCCGAATTGTTCGGCGTCGAGAAAGGCGCTTTCACCGGCGCCCATACCTCGCGCATGGGCAAGTTCGAGCGGGCGGACGGTGGCACCCTGTTCCTCGACGAGATCGGCGAACTGCCGCTCGCCGCCCAGGCCAAGCTGCTGCGCGTGCTGCAGGAAGGCGAGATCGAACGCCTGGGCGACGACCGGGTACGCAAACTGAACATCCGCCTCGTCGCTGCCACCAACGTCGACCTGCAGGCCGCCGTCAAGGCCGGGCGTTTCCGCTCCGATCTCTTTTACCGGCTGAGTGTCTATCCGATCCAGATCCCGCCGCTGCGTGAACGTATCGCCGACATCCCGCTGCTGATCGAAGCCATGCTCGCCCGCTTCAGCACGCTCTATGAAAAGAAGCTGCTCGGCGTCAGCGACAAGGCGATGCAGGCCATCAAGCGCTATCAGTGGCCGGGCAATGTGCGCGAACTGGAAAACATGATCGAGCGCGGCATGATCCTCGCCCCCAACGGCGGCTGGATCGAACAGGAACACCTGTTCGCCAATGTCGCCGAAAGCGATTTCAGCGAAGCGCAGATCACCCAGACCGGCAGTCTGGAGCGAAAACAGGAACCCGGTGCCCCGGATAGCCTGATCGAAGCCATTTTCAGCAGCGGCATTGGTTTCGAGGAACTGGGAAACCAGCTGATCAACGAGGCCGTCAAACGCGCTGACGGCAACCTGGCCGGCGCGGCCCGAACGCTAGGCATCACCCGGCCGCAACTGCAATATCGCCTGAAAAAGAAGGATGGCGTCTGACGGAGCGGCAGACATGGAATTCAGGCAACTCAAATACTTCATCGCCGTCGCCGAGGAACTCAACATCGGTCGCGCCGCGACCCGCCTGCACATTTCGCAGCCGCCGCTGACCCGGCAAATCCAGCAGCTCGAGGAAGAATTCGGCACCCAGCTTTTCCTGCGCACGGCGCGCGGCGTCGAACTGACCCAGGCCGGCGAAATGCTGCTGCGCGATGCCCGCAACATCCGCGACCTGATGCAGCAGGCGCTCGAGCGCGTCCGCGAGGCCGGCCAGGGCAAGCGCGGCAAGATGGACATTGGCATTTTCGGCTCGGGCATCCTCGACGTCATTCCAAAAGTCCTGCACGCCTTCCGCGCCAGCCACCCGGACGTGCAGATCGCCCTGCACCAGATGAGCAAGAAAGAGCAGATCGAAGCCCTGCGCCAGCACCGCATCATGGCCGGCTTCAACCGCATGCTGGCGCCCTTGCCCGACATTTCGTCGGAGCCGGTCATGCTCGAAAGCATCGTGGTTGCCGTCAACGAAAAGCATCCCCTGGCGGCCAAGGCGGCCATCCTGCTCAAGGAACTGGCCGGCCAGCCGCTGATCCTCTTCCCCAGCGGCGCGCGCCCCAGCTTCATCGACAAGGTGTGGTCGCTGTGTGCCAACGAAGGCTTCGAACCCAACGTCGCCCAGGAAGTCGGCGATGCCCCGACCAGTGTCGCCCTGGTCGCCGCCGGCTTCGGCCTCAGCCTGGTTCCCGAAGCCGCCACCAGCCTGAGCGTTCCCGGCGTCGTCTACCGCCGCCTGGCCAACGCCCCGGAGGCCGTCGTCGATCTCAGCTGCATCTACCGCACGGATGAAACTTCACCGATTTTGCGTGCGTTTTTGCAGACGATACGGGAGTTCAGGGCGAAGAACGAGGGGCGGCACTGAGCAATGTGACCGAAAGCGGTGTTTGTTGAGCCCCTGATCAACCATCACAGGAATTCATAACGCGCGGCCAACCGGGGTCAGCAATCGGTTAGATCCTGCTCCCCACGGCAAGCGTGCCAAACGATGTTTGGCCTGTCGCTTCGGTCACCAGTATTTCCACAAATACAGTTGTTACAATCCAAGGCATGACCTGGCCAAAAACAGCAAAGCCCTCTGATGCTTCCCCAATCGACCCGGCCAGGGTATCGCTTAAAATCGTCAGTATTTATGCGCTCGTCGCCAGTCTCTGGATATTGGCCACCGACAGAATCGTTGCCTGGCAATTCAACGATGTGACACAGCTCACTCTGGCAAGCATCGTGAAGGGGCTGTTGTTCATTGCATTAACGTCGATACTTCTTCAAAGCCTGATTCGTTCGCTACTCGAGAAAGCTCAGAGCGCAACTTCACGAGAACGACAGATTTCCCATGAGCAGCAAGTCATCCTTGATAGCGCTCTGGTCGGAATCGTCAAGGTGAGACAGCGAACCTTTCTCTGGGTCAATCACACCTTCGAGAAGATTACCGGCTATGAGGCCGACGAACTGCTCGGAATGCCAACGTCGCAGCTCTATTTTGACCAGGACGAATACCAGGCGATTGCTGCCAAAGCGGGCCCAGCGATGCTTGATCAGGGCAGTTTTCGTGGCGAGTGCCGATTGTTACGCAAGAACGGCGAGGTTATCTGGGTTGAGTTTTCAAGTGCATTTCTCGACGTACAAACCGGTGATTCGATCGGCACCTTTTCTGACATTACCGAGCGCAAGCAAAAAGAGACGGAACTTCTTGAAAAAAAGCGCCAACTGGCACTTGTAATTGCCGGTTCTGATCAAGGTTTCTGGGATTGGCAACTGGACTCCAATACCTTTACGGTCAGCCCGCGATTTGAAACGATGCTCGGCTATGAGCCAGGCGAGATGACATTGGCGCCCGAACAATGGGGCAAATATGTCAACGAGGAAGACCTGATCAAGGCACATGCATCAGTACAAAGCCACTTGGCGGGAAAGTCCAAAAACCACGAAGTCCCGTTGAGAATGGCCGGCACCCATACGGACATCACAGAGCGCAAACGCCTGGAATCCGAAGTCAGCGCCTACAGTGATCACCTTGAGCATCTGGTCGATAGCCGGACCCAGGAATTGGCAAAGGCCAAGGCTGTCGCTGAGGCAGGCAGTCGAGCCAAGAGTATCTTCCTGGCCAATATGAGCCACGAACTGCGCACGCCGATGAACGCGATCATCGGAATGACAGGCATAGTGCTGCGCCAGGCCCAAAATCCGAAAATCAAGGATCAGATGGGCAAAATTGATCGAGCCGCCAAGCATTTGCTCAGCGTTATCAATGACGTTCTGGATCTTTCGAAGATTGAGGCTGAACGTCTAAGCCTGGAGCAAAACGACTTGTTGCTCGGTGACGTGATGGCGAGCCTTTTGAGCCTTGTAGAGCACAGCGCCATCGAGAAAGGCGTGCAATTACAGATAGAACTGCCGCCAGCGCTGAGCAAACTCCCCCTGCAGGGGGATGCCATGCGCCTGAACCAGATCCTGCTCAACCTGACGGGAAATGCGCTCAAGTTCACCGAAAAGGGAAGTATCACGCTGCGCGTGATGCCAATAGAAGAAAACTCAAGCGATGTTTTACTACGCTTCGAAGTTCAGGACACGGGCATTGGCATTTCTGCGGAGGACCTGAAACGACTCTTCACCGCCTTTGAACAAGCCGACAGTTCAAAGACCCGAAAATATGGTGGCACGGGATTGGGGTTGGCGATCAGCAAGCAACTTGCATTACTGATGGGCGGAGACATTGGCGTTGAGAGTTTGCCTGAGGCAGGAAGCACCTTCTGGTTCACCGCCCGCTTCGGCAAGTCAAAAAACTCACCCGGACCAAGCCCCTTATTAACGGGCGACTCCCCTGAAACCAGAATCAAGACCCAGTTTGCTGGAGCCAGGATTTTGCTGGCCGAAGATGAGCCCATAAATCAGGAGGTTTCACGGGAGTTGTTGGAGGAGGCAGGACTTCAGGTCGATATTGCTGTGGATGGTGAAGAAGCACTCTTGATGGTCAAGCATGAGTCCTACGACCTGATTTTGATGGACATCCAGATGCCAAAACTGAACGGCATAGATGCCACACGCGCTATTCGAACCTTGCCAGGTCGTAAAGAGGTACCCATATTGGCCATGACCGCGAATGCTTTCGATGAGGATCGGCAGGCGTGTATTGAGGCGGGAATGAACGATCACATCGGTAAGCCAGTTGATCCAAATGTACTGTTCGAAACCTTGCTCAAATGGTTGGTGAAAACCAGATAGCGCTTTTGCTGGCCAGTGGCGGCGGCTGATCGGCCTGCGATCAGCGAACCACCAGCCAGGGACGCCCCTCTGCATCGCCTTCGGTCACCTGAGCATTTTGGCGGCATGAGCTCAGAAGGCTGGCAGCGGCTGATGATCAGTCAACCGTATCGGTGGATCAGCCAGGCCTCGAGTTCTGCCGTCGGCAACGGGCGAGCAAACAGAAATCCCTGCAACACGTCGCAGCCAATATCCGCCAGGAACTGCTGCTGCGCTTCGGTTTCGACGCCTTCGGCAACGACCGACAAGCCGAGCCGACGGGCCAGGGTGACCACAGCGCTGGCCACCGCTGCGTCGCTTTCCGATTCCGGCAGGTGCCGGACAAAACTGCGGTCCAGTTTGAGGACATTGAGCGGCAGGGTACGCAGCATGGCGAGTGACGAATGGCCAGTGCCGAAATCGTCCATGGCGACCTGGATGCCCCGGTCGCGCAGGCGTTGCAGGACTTCTACGGCGCCTTCCGGGTGGGCCATCGCGGCAGACTCGGTAATCTCCAGTTCGATCCACTCGTTGGCAGCGCCAGCCGCGCTCATAATGCGCTCCAGGCGGTCGGCCAGGTCCGTGGCGTGAAACTGGCGGGGCGACAGGTTGACCGCCATGCGCGGTACCGCGATGCCTTGCTGGCGCCACGCGACGATCTGGCGCGCCGCTTCGGCCAACGCCCATTCACCGAGTTCGGTGATGATGCCGGCCTCTTCGGCCAGCGGGATGAATTCGACCGGCGAAACCAGCCCGCGTTCCGGATGGCGCCAGCGCAGCAGCGCTTCGACGCCGGCCAGACGGCCGTCAGCGGAGCGGATCTGCGGCTGGTAAAAAAGTTCGAGCTGATGGCGAGCCACGGCGCGGCGTAAATCGCTTTCCAGCGCCAGGCGCTGGCTGGCCCGCCGGTTCATCGCTTCGTCGTAGAAGCGGAAGGTATTGCGCCCGGCTGCCTTGGCGGCATACATCGCCGCATCGGCATTGCGCAGCAGGCTTTCGATATCGTTGCCATCGTCGGGATAGAGCGCCAGCCCAAGACTGGCGGCAACGTCGATATCGCGGCCACCGGCATGCACCGGCGGCGCCAGTGCGGCGAGGATTCGGCCGGCGATGCCGCCAGCCGCCTCGGCGTTACCCATCCCTTCGAGCAGCATCACGAACTCGTCGCCGGCTAGCCGGGCCAGGGTGTCGGCGCCGCGGCAGACCGCCCCCAGGCGCTTGGCGACTTCGATCAGGACGGCATCGCCGGCGGCATGGCCGAGGCTGTCGTTGACCAGCTTGAAACGGTCCAGGTCAATGAAACAGATGGCGAAGCCGTTGCCGCGGTCAGCCCGGGCCAGGGCCTGGTGCAGCCGGTCGTCGAACAGGCTGCGATTGGGCAGGTTGGTCAATGAGTCGTGGTTGGCCAGGAAGGCAAGCTGGCCCTCGGCCTCCTTTCTGGCAGTGACATCATTGAGGACGCCGACGTAATGCGAAACGCTGTTCGCATCGCCGCGCACCGGCGACAGGAACAGTTCGATCCACTGCTGCGAACCGTCGCCGCGCTGGCGCGACAGGGTCGTGTAGCCGTCACGGCCTTCGGCAATGGCGCTGCGGATGACCGCGAAGCCGTCGTCGTCCCCGGTGCACAGGCAGGGCTGGCCGAGCACCTTGTCGCGTGGCGTGCCGAGGATCTGCGAGAAGGCGGCGTTGATGTAGATCAGCCGGCAGTCGTCGGGAGCGGCGGCGGCAATGAAGATGCCGTTGACGCTGGATTCGATGGCCCGGTCGCGCAGGGCGATGGCGCGTTTGTCGGCGTGGATGTAGGTGTCGAGAGTCAGCCCGAGATCGAGCATGACGACCTTGAGCAGCGCATCGAAAGTCGGGACGAAAGTGGCGAACTCCTCGCCACTGGCCGCCCAGGTCGCCTGCAGCATGTCGGAAAGATACCTGCGGAAGGCACCGACATACCATTTGGGGGTCAGGCCGATGCGGGCATGGGTCATGCCGACGCGTAAACGGCCGTCGACGTAGGCATCGCCGTAATCGCCATCGGTCAGGCTGGCAAAGTATCGGCCATGGGCAGCCTTCAGCCGGGCAACGGTGGCCTCGTCGGGAAGCAGGGCAGCCAGTTCCGGCAGCTGGCGCAGGTATTCGTAGAAGCCGTCGGCAAAACCGTTATGGGCCGCCGCCAGCTTGCCGCGGATGCTGCGCAAGCGTTCGGCATCGGCGTCGGTCAGCTCCAGAAAGGCCTTGCGCGCCTCGATCTCGGCAGCATCGATACCCATTTCGGCGGCAATGTCGTCCACTGCACTGGCCATCAGCGTTTGCGTTTCCTGTCGGCAATTCATGGCGCGACCACACGCCCCGGGCCTTGGGCCAGGATGCGCTCCATGCCGGCCATGACCGTCAGGTTGGCTTCTTCCATTCGGGTCAGGGCGGCAAGGGCACCGGTAAAGTCGCCGCTGCGGTAGCGCTCGACGGCCTGTCGGGCCTGGTCATGCACTGCCTTGTGCGGCGCTTCCATTTCGCGGTAGCCGGGCAGGCGTGAAAACTCGGCCCGGCCTTCGCCCTCGTAATACCATTGGCCAAGACGGCATTCGGTTTCGTCCGGCAGATCGGCCGGCTTCAGATCGGACAAGCCGAGCATCACCTTGTACACCTCGAGCTTCAGGGTCAGCTCCTCGATATTGGCCAGTTCGGCGTTGGCCAGCCGCGACGACGAAGCGATGCTGTCCTGCATGTGCTGGGACAGGCCGAGCAGGCGCTGCATGCTGCGCATGGCCGATTCGCTTTCGGCGCTCTGGCTGGCGGCACTACCCGCCCCGATGTCCATGATCGCCTTGGCCTGGCCGGTTTCCTGCTGGATGCCGGCAACCAGCCCACCGATTTCCGTGGTTGCCTTGGCGGTTCGCTCGGCCAGTTTGCGCACTTCGTCGGCGACCACGGCAAAACCGCGTCCCGCTTCGCCGGCCCGCGCCGCCTCGATGGCGGCGTTCAGTGCCAGCAGGTTGGTCTGTTCGGCAATTTCCTTGATCAGCTGGACGATGCCGCCGATTTCTCCGGCCCGCTTTGAAAGGTCTTCAACACTGTCGCCGGCGGCGCTGATGCGCTCGAACATGGCATGCAGGTTGGTGGCGATTTTCTCGAAGGCCGAGCGATTGGAGTCGGACTCGGTGGCCGCCGTCAGCGCCTTGGCGGAATCCTCGTTCAACTGGCTGGACAGCCCGGAAAACGACAGGCGGATGCCGGCGAGGGATTCGCCGAAGCGGGGAATGTTGCCGAGCACGCCATCGAGCAGCGCCTGGCGTTTGCGCAGTTCATGCTGCTCATTCTCCGACTGGGCGAGGCGGGCCTGGGTGTCCGCCAGTTCCGCCTGCAGCGCCGCCGAACGTGCCTGCAGGGCGGCATTGTCGGCCTGCGCCGCGGCCAGCTGGCGTTTGGTTTGGCTTCCGAACATGGGCTTGTCCTTTTCTCTGGAGGGTCAATAGTTGAGTAATTTACTTGGGTATTTACACGGCGCCCATGACAAGAATCAAATTATACTTATTTCAGCGACAGCACCCAGGCGGCCAGACGCTTGGCTTCGTCTTCGGTCACATTGTTCGGCGGCATGGGGATTTCGCCCCAGGAGCCCTTGCCACCAGCCTTGATCTTGGCGGCCAGCCTGGCCGGGGCAGCCTTGTCGTCCTTGTACTTGGCGGCGACTTCCTTGTAACCAGGGCCGACCAGCTTCTTGTCGACCGTATGGCAAGACAGGCAGTTCTTGGATTTGGCCAGCGGCAGTTCGTCGGCGGCATGGGCTTGGCCAAGCGTCACCAGGGCGGCGGCAATCAGGGCGGCATTGAGGATTTTCATGGTGCACTCCGTTTCGTTACGTTGAGGGAAAAATGGATCGAGCCAGGCTCGGGGTTGCGGGTCCTGTCTTTGTCGACAGTGACCTACATCTTTTCGTCGTGGCTGGTGCCGCCGCTCAGGTCGACCATGTCGATGCTGACCTGGGCAAAAGGCAACACCTTGCCCCCGTACTGTTCGGCAAACTTGCGGGCATCGGCCTCGCGGGCAAAGGATGGAACAGTCGGTCCCATCGAACCGCGGCGCGGGCTGCCAACGACATAGAAGGCAGTTTTGGCATCGATCCATTGGCCTTCGGGCCGGGTCCAGTCGGCCTTGCCCATATCCTGGGTGTAGACGGCGACGACACGCTTCTTCTGTTCCGGACGCAGCAGGATGGAGAACATCTCGCGGGTGTCGCAGAAGAAATCCGGTTCGCCCTGATCGTAATGAATCTGCGCCTTGGGGCCGGGGAAATCGAGCAGGATCATGCCGTCCAGCGAGCAGGAAGTATCGGCGGCGATTTCGCGGGCTTGTGCCGGCTTGGCCGGCTCGCCGCAGGCCGTCAGCAGCAGCGCACCGAGCAGGAGGGGCAGGAGTCGGATTGCGGTCTGCCGACTGGTATTGCGTTGTTTCATTTGAACCTCCAGGCCGCCACACCGAGTGGGGCAATGATCCAGAACACCATGGCGCTGCCGAGCAGCCAGGGGTTGGCCAGGGTTTCGGGGAAGACCGTGGCCAGGCCGTAGAGGCGCTGGACGTCTTCGAAACCGAAAATGTTGAGAATGCGGAAAATGTCGGCCGGGTTCAGCATCAGCAACACCGGGAAGAAATTCAGGTTCAGCTTGCCCTCGCTGATCACCAGCAGGCCGAGCAGCAGCAGGTCATAGACCAGTACGTAGAAGAACCACAGGGCGATGGCGATGCCGCTCGCCCGCATGCGGTCTTCGGCCAGCACCGAGACCATGACCGCCAGGCTCAGGAAACACAGGCTCAACAGGAAGGCGCTGAGCACGAAGCCGCCGTAATGAAACAGCGCGGCGCTGCCCAACTGGTAGAACAGCAGCAGGCCGGCCAGCCCGAAACCGGCAACGGTGGCGACACCGAGGGCGCCGGCCAGGCCGGTGAATTTGCCGAGCAGTACTTCGAAGCGGGTAATCGGCATCGACAGCAGCAAGTCGAGCGAGCCGCGTTCGCGCTCGGCGACGATGGCATCGTAGCCGAGGATCAAGGCAATCAGGGGCACCAGGTAAATGACCAGACTGACCAGGCTGGCGATCGTGACGTCGATGCTGCGCCAGCCGACCGCGCCCTGCTGGGCGGCACCGAAATAGGCAATGACCAGCGCGAACACCGTGAATACGGCGGCGACGGCGAGCACCCAGCGGTTGCGCAGGCGATCGCGGAACTCCTTGCCGGCGATGACGCCGATCTGGCCGAATTCGATGGCGCTCATGGTGCTGCTCCGAGCAGTAAGCAGGGGCCCGGGCAACGCCCGGGATGCGCACGCCCGCGAGTGGGCGGCTGGGCAACATGTTTTTGCGGGTAAGCCTGATTGGCGGTTGTCATGTTGCCTCTTCCTCCGCATAGCCGAGGAAGATGTCTTCCAGGGAAGGTTCATGGACGTCGATGTCGCGAATGCTCGGGCCGGCCGCGGTCAAGGCAGCCAGCAAGGCCATTTTCTTTTGCCGAGGACAGGCGAAACGGGCGATACCGTCGATCGTTTCGACCGGACCGATGTTCAGGGAGGCGAGCGTGGTCATCAGAAGTTTGTCATCGCCGGGCCGGAAGCTGACGCGCAGCGTCAGCGGCAGATTCTGGCCCTGGCGCAGTGCATGTACGGTGCCCAGCGCCTGAATGCGGCCGTTGCGCATCAGGGCCAGGCGGTCGACGCGTTGTTGGATCTCGGCCAGGATGTGCGAGGTCAACACGACGGTGACGCCGCCCTGGCGCAATTCGGCCAGGATGCGATAGAACTCGAGGATGCCCTGCGGATCGAGACCGTTGGTCGGCTCGTCGAGGAACAACAGGCGTGGCGAGCCGAGCAGGGCCTGGGCAAAACCGAGGCGCTGGCGCATGCCCTTCGAGTAGTTGCGCACCCGCTGCCCGGCGGCGCCGACCAGCCCGACCTTCTCGAGCAAGGCCGGGCTGGTGCTGCGATCAACGCCTTTCAGCCGGGCGAAGAAGTGCAGGGTTTCCAGGCCGGTCAGGTTGTCGTACAGGGCAAGGCTTTCCGGCAGGTAGCCGATACCGCGGCGCACGTCGCGGAAGGCGGCGCCATGGACGCTCCGGCCGCCGATTCGGATTTCGCCGCTGCTCGCCGGCAGCAGGCCGAGCATCATCTTGAACAGGGTCGTCTTGCCGGCGCCGTTGTGGCCGATCAGGCCGAACAGTTCGCCGCTGCCCACCGTCAGGTCGACGCCGTCCACGGCTTTGACCGCGCCGTAGGCCTTGTGCACGTTGCGGATTTCAATGAGCTTGTCGGTCAATCCACTGGCTCCAGTCAGGGTTCAAGGGTTGCATGCGCGGCTTTTTGTCGACGATGCTCGGGCTGCGCAGCAGCGGGAACTGGCGGGCGATCAGGCGCAGGCTGTGCACCGCCGGGCTGTTCAGCAACAACTTGACCAGCGGGTATTTCCAGGTCAGCCGGTCGACCAGGTCGTTGGCCTCGTAGGGCACGTCGCCGAAGCCGTCACCGTTGGCATCCCAGCCGGCATAGTTGCTCCAGTAATTGCCTTTCTGCTTGCCCCAGAGTTCGTCGTGGGTCGCGACATAGCGCACCTGTTCGCGATTCTGGATGAAGTCGTTGCCGTCCACATCGTTGTGGATCGAACCGGCCCAGACGTGGGCGCCGACCCGGTTGCCGATCACCCGGTTGCCCTTCAGCACGTTGTACTCGGCGTCATAGATGAAGAAGCCGCGACCGTTGCCGGCGACCACGTTGTTCTCAATCACCGAATCCTGGATGGTGCGCAGCATGATGCCGTGGTCGGTGTTGCCCCAGGCCCGGTTGTTGCGCACCGTCTGGCGGCGCACTTCCATCAGGGCGAGGCCGCCGCGGTTCAGGTAACTCTCGTTGTCTTCCCACAGGTTGTCGTTGGAATTCATGTAGTGCGTGCCGTAGCGCAGGTGGTGCATGCTGTTGCCGCGAAACACTGCGTGGTGCGAAACATCGACATAGATGCCGTCGCGGGCGAAGCTGATGTGGTTGCCGATGATCCGGGCGCCGGTCGTGTTGTAGAGCTGGATGCCGTTGCCGCGCCGGGCCGACGACAGATCGCGCTTGCTGGTGATCAGGTTGTTGCTGACTTCGGGGTCTTTCAGCTTTTCGAGCCAGACCCCGAACAGGTTGTAGACCAGCGCGTTGTTGCGCACGGCAATGCGGTGCGAGCCCGGCTCGACGTAGATGCCGGCATTCTGGGCGGTCAGGTCGGCACCGCTGTCGCGGACGATAAAGCCTTCGATCAGCACATCCGGCGACTTGACCCGGATCACGTCGCCGCTTTCGCCGCCGGACAGCGTCGGGCGGTCGACGCCGATCAGGCGCAGCGGCTTGTCGATGATCAGATGCTCTTCATAGTAGCCACGCTGCACGCGCACCGTATCGCCGGCTTTGGCCGCCTGCACCGCCGCAGCGATCGAGGCGCCGGGCGCGACCTGCCATTCGGCGGCCGAGAGCGGCCAACTGATGAGCAGGAGCAGCGCGACGGCGAAGGTTTTCATGGCCGGAGCGATATCAGCGAACAACCTTGATCGGAATGTAGTAGCCGTCGTCGCCGATCGGCGTCAGTGCTATCCCTGCCTTGGTCCGCCGGCGGCGCTCCTGGGAAAGTGGCGGACAGGTGTGATCGTCGTAGTAGAGGATCTGGCATTCCAGACAAAGCAGGCATTCGCGCTGGTCGATGCGGCCATCATCGGCGATGGCCAGCGAACCGCAACCTTTCTGGCAGGCGTGGCAGGTCGTGCATTCGTCCTTGCGCTTCAGCTTGATGAAACGGAAGGTGGTCGGAATCGCCAGGCCGGCGCCGAGCGGGCACAGGTATTTGCAGAACGGCCGCTCGACGAACAGGCCGGCGACAAAGAGCAATGCCCAGTAAGTCACGAAAGGCCAGGCCCGGTGCCAGACGCCGCCGACCAGGAAGGTCGACTTGAAGGGCTCGATCTCGGCCATCTTCTCGGCGGTGCCGATGTCGTAGAAGGACACCGCAATCAGCACCACGAAAATGCCGTACTTCAGCCAGCGCAGACGGTTGTGCCAGACCATCGGCAGGTGGAACTGGAAGCGCTTCAGTCCTAGTGCGCCGGCGATCTTGAACGACAGTTCGGACAGCGAGCCGTAGGGGCACAGCCAGCCGCAGAACAGGCCGCGGCCCCAGATGAACAGAACGGCTGCGATGAACCACCAGAAGATGAAGATCAGCGGGTCGGACAGGAACAACTCCCAGCGCCATTGATAGACCAGCGAATGCAGCCAGGTCATGACGTGGGTGATGCTCGGCTGGGCCAGACCGTAGAAGCCGACGAAGCCGATGCTGGCGGTCCACGTCAGATACTTGGGAATGCTGACCCAGCGCTTGTCCTTGCGCGTCGCCCGGCGGACCAGCTTGTCGCGCATGGCGTAGAGGCCGGCGGTGGCGGCCAGTAGCAGTACAAAAAGCGCGATTTCCAGCTTCTTGCCCCGCCATACCTGCACCCAGGTCGGGTCGGGACGCATCACGGTCGGTCGGCCGCCTTCCAGATAGCGCTCGGGCAGCCAGTATTCGCGCTCGAAATTGGCGAAGGTCTTGCTGCCGCTTTCCTTATCCACCTTGTTGGCCAGGAAAACCAGGCTCCACGGATAGGCGGCGCTGAAGCCGCCACCGCGCAGGATGAAAATCCCCGATTCCTTGTAGGCCGGGGCACCGGCGGCGGCAACGCTGTAAAGATTCTGGTAGTCGGTGTCGCGAAAAGTGTGGCTGTCCAGCTCCTGGGCAACCTGGATGCGGTCATAGATGCCGCCACGCACGAAGCCAGACCCTTTGAAGGAAGCCGTACCATTGGCAACGATGAAAATCGCGTGTTCGTCCGGCTTCAAATCCGCCATCAGGCGCTTCCAAGCCGCTTCACCAAGGATGCTGCGGCCGACCATCGGCGCATTCAGATAGCCAAAATAAAGATCGATATACGGTTGGCCGCGGGAATCGATTCCCAACTCGTCCGGCTGGACGGTCAAGTGCTGGACGCTGCCTTCGTCGAGCAAGGTTTTCCAGTCGGCAAGACCGGACTGTGCAGTAAAGCGGGCCGCGGGTCGCGGGACCGCCTTGACGATGCCGACTTGTTTGGCGATCGCATAGGCGCTGCGCATCACCACCTGGTTTTCGGCAATCACCGTCACGGTGGCGCCGCTGATCGCATTGAGGCCAATCCGGTCGTCCCCGGCCGACGATTTGCCGATTTCCACCTTGGCGCCAGCGAACTTGCCCACGTACTGGGCGATGAATTTGGTCAGCTCCCCCTCAGGGATGCCGACCAGCAGGATCGGCTCACTGTGCTTGAGGATGCGCACGCCACTGATGATCCCCTGCGGATACATGCCGATCAGCGTCACCACCGGCTTGCCGGAATAGGCCGGAATATCGACGATGTCGGTGGACAGGAAGACATAGCCAAGCAACTGGCGACCCGGACCGCTGCCGCGATAGGCCTCGACATAGCTCGGCCGGCCTTTGCGCAACGAGAAGGTTTCGGCACCGGGCATCACCTCCCGGCACGGCGCGTAGGCACAAAGATCGGGATCGGTGTTCAACTGCGCCGGCAGCGGGGCATCGTAGGAACCGGCATGACCGGAGAGCGACCAGCACAGGGTCAACAACAGGGGCAGGAGACCTGCCAGAAAACGAGGCAACTTCATGATTCAGCCATAGGTGAGGGGAGCAACGGGTGGGAGGGAGTCCCGCCGCCCCCCTCGGGGAGGAACTTTGGCCGATCAGGCCTCGACAATCATGCGACCGCGCATTTCCAGATGGAGGGCATGGCAGAAGTGGGTGCAGTAGTACCAGAACACCCCGGGCCGTTCGACCTTGAAGGTCACCGACTTGGTTTCCTGCGGGCCGACGATCATGCAGATATCGTGGCCTTCGATGGCGAAGCCGTGGTGCAGGTCTTCCACCTTGTCGTGGTTGGTCAGGATGACAGTGACTTCGTCCCCTTTGCTGACAACGAACTCGCTGGGCGTGAAGGTCGGCGCCACCGACATGATGCGCACCGTGACCTTGTTGCCGTTGCGCTTGATGCCGGTATCGTCAAAGCCCTTGACGTGAATCGGTGAGTCTTCCAGGGTGTAGATCTGCTTGGTCTTGATGATGTCGCGGCGAATGATGATCGCGTCGTGTGGTTCCGGATGGGCGGTGTGGTCCGCCAGCAGCACCATCTTGTCGCCGCTGATGTCGATCAGTTGTTCGGTCTCGACGTGCACCGGACCGACCGGCAGGAAACGGTCTTTCGAGAACTTGTTGCCGGACATGAAATAGACGCCATCGGCTTCCTTGGTCTCGCCCATCGAGGCATAGCTGTGGCCCGGCTGGTAATGAACGTCGATCCGGTCAAGCACGACCTTGACCTGTTTGTCGCCCTTGTACTGGGCAATGGCCGCGGCGACATTCCATTTCACGACCTGGCTGTCGAGGAATAGCGAGGTATAGGCATTGCCCTTGTTGTCGAAGCCGGTATGCAAGGGGCCAAGGCCGATTTCCGGTTCGCCGACGACGCAGTCCTGAGTGTCCTTGATTTCGCCGTCGAACCACTTCAGGACCAGCGCATGCTCGATCACGGTGGCGGTCGGCGACAGCTTGCCGGCGCAGACGTAGTACTTGCCGTCCGGCGAAATATTGACGCCGTGCGGGTTCTTGGGCACAGGAACGTAACAGGTCAGGGCCGTCTTCGGATCCTTGTTGGCATCGCGGGTGCCATCGATGACCGGCACCTTGGATGTCCCGATCGTAAAACTCTTGCCGGCCTTGACGGCCGCTTCGATGCGCTCAACGTTGAAGAAGATGCAGGCATCCTTCTCGGCCGACATCATGTCGGCAAAGACCAGACCGTTTTCGGTGTTGTAGCAGTTCAGGGCCGCCAGCTTGCCGTCGTAGGAGGTGGCGCAGAGGTCCATGTTGCCGTCAATCTTGACCTGCCAGCGAATTTCCATGCTTTCGGAGTCGACGCAGGTCAGCAGGCAGCCATAGCCGGCCGGGTTCTGCCAGTCCTTGGGCGTATTGGGCAGCGGCACGTGGAATTCGGCGCCACAGAATACCCGCGTGGTGTGGTTGATACTGGCATCGACCGGATCGCGTTTGTCCGGGAAAATGCCGTGGAAACCCTGAACATTGGGAATTTCGGTGATCTTGTCGGTTTCCAGATAGTCGCCGCGGATACGAGCCAGGCGATTATTGATCTTGTCGTTGATCCAGAAATACTTGCCGTCGTAGGTACCGTCAGCGTATGAACCGTGCACGTGGTGGGTGTCGCCGGTGTGGTACTTGAGGCTGCCATCGGCCTTGGTGCCGAGAATCTTCTTCGATTCGTTGGTAATGCCCCAGCCCGACATCGGGTCCATATTGAACACCGGGATACGCTTCAGCGTCCGGCCGGACGGCACGCCCATGATACGGGCTTCGCCCGAGTGGCCGCCGCTGGAAACCAGATAATAATCATCGAGTTGCCCCGGCTTCACCTCGACCTTGCTGTGGGCGTCGGCGCTGACCGGCTTGGCTGCGGATGCGGGTTGGCCCTGCTCGGCCTTGTTGCAGCCGGCCAAGCCCAGGCCGACCCCGGCCATGCCCGCGATACCGGCGGTGTTGAGGAACTTGCGGCGGTTGTTGTCTAGCGGCGTTTTGCTCTTGCTGTCTTCTGACATTCGGTGCTCCGTGGTGGATTCATCAGTGTTTCGATGATCTACGCCGGGCCGATTGTTGTATGTCGGATAAGTCCCACAAGGCGCTGCTGATTTCTTGATTCAGCGCGTTTCTTGAAGTTAGATCAAAAAGTTCGACTCAGAGCGTGGTCAGACCGTGCAGCAGCGCGAACCTGACCAAACCCGGCAGATCGCCGATGCCGAGTTTCTGCATCATGCGGCTGCGATAGGTGTCCACCGTTTTCGGCGAGATATTGAGCTGGTGGGCGATGTCGATACCCGAACGGCCTTCGACCAGCAATTGCAGGATTTCCCGCTCGCGCTGGCTGAGGGACTCCAGCGGGCTTTCCACGGCGCGTTTCCGTACATAGTCGTCAACCACCGATTCGGTGATCATCTGGCTCAAGTAGCGCCGCCCGCTATGCACCATGCGTACGGCATCGACCACTTCATTGCCGGCCGATTCCTTGCGCAGATAACCCTGGGCCCCCGCCTGGAGTGCCCGGAAAACGTGTTCGACGGTAGAGTGCATCGACAGCATGACAATCTTTGCTGTCTCCTGCTTCTCCATGATCTGGGCAGTGGCCTCGATGCCGTTCAGAAGCGGCATGGCAAGGTCCATCAGCACGACGTCCGGTTTCAAGCGAATAGCGGCCTCGACTGCCTCGCGGCCATCAGCCACTTCACCGATGACGCGAATGTCCGACTGGTTTTCAAGCAGCAGGCGTAAACCGTCGCGAACCACGGCGTGGTCGTCGGCGATCAGAACGGTAATGGTCATGCGGCCTCCGGATGGCTGGTTGGAATCGTTACGACAACGCTGCTGCCACGGTCGTCGCCGGGGGTGATGCGCATCACACCGCCAATCGTGCGTGCCCGTTCGGCCATGATGGCCAGCCCCCAACCGCTGCCTGCCGCTGGCTGGAGCAGCCGCGCCGGTGCGATGCCGATACCGTTGTCGCAGACCTTCAGCTCGATGCCTGTCGATGCCCGGGTCAGGGAAACGGAGACTTCGGTGGCGTGGGCATGTTTGGCAACGTTGATCAACGCTTCCTGAGCAATGCGAAATAGCGTGGTCTCGACTTTGCCCGGCAAGCGGGAAAGATTGTCGCTGGCGGCATACCGAAAAGAAATGCCGGTACGCCCGGAAAACTCCTCACCATGCCAGCGCAGCGCGGTATTCAGTCCATACTGTTCCAGCAGCGCAGGATGCAATTCCTCCATGACGCCGCGCACAGTCTCTGTCGTTTGCGCCACCAAGACCAGGGCATCTCTGATTCGGCCCTGGGCAGCAGGCAGCACCGCCGATGGCAATTGATCGGAAAGCAAGGATAGGTGGAGATTCAGGCTCATGTTCAATGCTGAAAGATTCTGCCCGATACGGTCATGTAACTCGGTGGCCAAGGCTTTGCGCTCGGCATCCTGGACGGTCACCAGCTGCTTGCTCAGTGCCTCGAGGCGCTGAGTGTAGTCAATGATTGTTGCTTCCGCTTCCTTCCGCTCGGCAACTTCGATTTGCAGTTTCTCGTTGGCTGCCCGCAGGGCGATGGTGCGCTCCTCAACCTGTCTTTCAAGCTCCCTGCTATTTTCGAGCCGACCTGCTTCGAGGGTTCGGCGTACCCATTCCAAACCAAGGGCAACCCATATCAGCAGCGAAATGGCCAGACGATTGGCCTGTCCATACCAGGCAACCCCTTCGCTCGGATGCAGCAGCACTTTGACGCCCGCCAGCACTGGCCCGAGTATGGCAATCGACACCAGCACCTGGTTTTTTGCGCCGACGCCAATCGCGAACAAAGCCACCAGCAGGTAAAGAAATGGCACCGCCAGGCCCAGGGGGGTATGCAAGTCGAGGGCGAAGATCAAGGCCATTGAGATGGCGATCACCAGGTTGATCAGCGCGTGGGTCCAGTGGCGTGGCATCGGCGTTAAACGAAACAAACCAGCATTGTTTTGGGGTTCCCTGTCACTGTTCATTGGCACGTGGTTGCTCGCCAGCTTGTCATGCAGCACCTGAAGGAGCGGCACGTCGGTTGGCTTTGGGCAAACCAAAGGGGACTGCAAACGACCATGACAATAGTTGAGTATTTTGATCAAGTATATTCAGTATAGCAGCAAGCGTCGACGTGATCATCGGCGCTGATTTGTGATGGAGATCAAATCCGCGCCGTAGAAGCTGAGTAATATAGTCAACTAATATCCGGCTGAAACCTGGCTGGAATCATGGCGAGGTCGCGAAAATGAGCAGCAAGCCGGGATTTTTCAAATCAGCCGAAATGGCCAAAAAGTTTCCCCTGAATCCGAAACATCCGGAGCGAACCTGTTGGGGCTGCGATAAATACTGCTCAGTGAATTCCCTGCAATGCGGCAATGGCTCTGGCCGTACCCAGCATCCCGCCGAAATGCTCGGCGAGGACTGGTACCAGTGGGGCGACTGGGGCATCGTTGCCGACGATTCGCCGGCCGATGAAAAGGCGGATTGAGCGATGGCCGGTTCCTGGGGTTGCCCGCATGAATTGAACGGCGTGTGCCAGAAGGTGAACAAGCTTCCGTGCGACCCGGGAATGAAAGGCTGCGTGCTGCATGGCAGATATGTGTTCGCGAATGCCGAGAAAAATGAGCGCCTGCGCGAAAAACAGGCACGGCAATCAAAAATCGATGGAGCGGATCATGAATGAAGACTCGCGACAAGTTTCCCCGCTGGCCGAGCTGATACTCGAACAAACCGCCGACGCGCTCATTTATTCCAATCGTCAGGGCGTCATCGAGCGATGGAACAAGGCAGCCACGATCCTGTTTGGCTACCAAGGTGACGAGGCCAACGGACAGAGCCTCGACTTGATTATCCCGGAGGAGCTGCGGGCCGCCCACTGGCGTGGCTTCGAAGCGGCAGTCATGCGAGGCACCACGCGCCTGCACGGCCGGCCGACGCTGACCCGGGCCAAGCACCAATCTGGCGCCCGGCTATACGTCGAGATGAGCTTTTCGCTGGTCACCGACGAACTCGGCAAGGTCCTCGGTTCGGTCGCCATGGCCAGGGACGCGACGGAGAGAGTGCAGCGCGAGAAGGCCACGGCGAAAGCCGGCGAGCCGACTGGCTAGGCCGTTACCCCGTGATCGGCGGCACGAACTTCCTCCAATAGCCAGCCAAGACATACCTTTTCCGTATCACCAAGCAATTCCAACGGTATTGGACGGTATCACACGCATCACGTTTAATTGATCTGAACATCCCCGGGAGCCGTCCGACGCTTTCCCGGGACGATCAATTTCAGGTGAGTGGCGATGCAAATACCCAACAACCAGTTCAAGAGCGCTCTGCGCGCCGGCCGCGACCAGATCGGGCTGTGGCTCGGCCTGGGCGAGACTTTCAGCGCCGAAATCTGCGCCGGGGCAGGTTTTGACTGGCTGCTGATCGACGCCGAACACGGCCCCAACGACCTGCGCAGCATCCTGTCGCAATTGCAGGCGCTGGCGCCCTACCCGACCCAGCCGGTGGTCCGCCCGCCACAGGGCGATCATGTGCTGATCAAGCAACTGCTGGAAACCGGCGTCCAGACCCTGCTTATTCCGATGGTCGAATCGGCCGAACAGGCTCGCGGGCTGGTCGAGGCCATGCGCTATCCGCCGGCCGGCATTCGCGGCGTCGGCAGCGCGCTGGCCCGAGCCTCGCGCTGGGGCCGCATCGACAACTATGCCCATCTGGCCAATGACCAGATGTGCCTGCTGGTGCAGGTCGAGACGCGGGCCGGCTACGAACAACTCGACAGCATCCTGGCGGTCGACGGGGTGGATGGGGTGTTTTTCGGCTCGGCCGACCTCGCCGCTTCCTACGGCTATCTCGGCCAGTCGACGCACCCGGAAATCGTCGCCGCCATCGAGGATGGCCTGCACCGCACACGAACAGCCGGCAAGGCCGGCGGCGTGCTGTGCAGCGACCGGGAGCTCAACACCCGCTACATGGGTGCCGGCGCCAACTTTGTCGCGGTCGGCATCGATGCGCTGCTGCTCACCGCAGCGACCACGGCGCTATGCCGGAGCTACAAGCCGGAGGCATTTCCAGCCGGCATCCCCGGTTCGTATTAGGCAGACAGATTCAAAAACCAAAGCCATCGACGAATGGCCCATTTGATAACCAAAGGAGTGTAGACAATGGCAATGACAGGCGTTTTACGTCCCGGACACGGGGCGATCCGGGTTCTTGATCTCGAGGAGGCAGTCCACCACTACCGCGACATTCTCGGCATGGTGGAAACCGGGCGCGATGCGCAGGGGCGGGTTTATCTGAAATGCTGGGACGAGCGCGACCACAACAGCGTCGTGCTGCGCCAGGCGGACCGCGCCGGACTCGATTTCTTCGGCTTCAAGGTGCGCGACAAGGCAACCCTGGACAAGATGGAAGCCGATCTACGCGCCTATGGCCTGAAGACCGAGCGCATCCCGGCCGGCGAAATGCTGGAAACCGGCGAGCGCGTCCGCTTCGAAATTCCGTCCGGCCACCTGATCGAACTCTATGCCGAGAAAAAAGCGGTCGGCAACGGTCTGCAGGTACAGAACCCGGCCCCGTGGACCAAGGCATCGGAAAACGGCATCGCGCCGGTTCGCCTCGACCACTGCCTGCTCTATGGACCGAACATCGCCGAAGTGCAGAAGATTTTCACCGACGTGCTCGGTTTCTACCTGGTCGAGCGCGTGCTCGCTCCGGATAACGAAGCCAACGCCGCGATCTGGCTCTCCTGCTCGCACAAGGTGCATGACATCGCCTTCGTCGAACACCCGGAGCCGGGCAAGCTGCATCACCTGTCCTTCCTGCTCGACACCTGGGAAGAAGTGCTGCGCGCCAGCGACATCATGTCGATGAACAACGTGCCGATCGACATCGGCCCGACCCGCCACGGCATCACCCGCGGCTGCACCATCTACGCCTTTGACCCGTCCGGCAACCGTTTCGAGACCTTCATGGGCGGCTACCAGCCCTATCCCGATTATGAGCCGACGACCTGGACTTTCGACGGCCTGGGTGCCGGCGGCGGCCTGGACTACCCGCAACGCAAGCTGCACGAAACCTTCCTCACTGTCGTGACCTGAGTTTTCTCGGCGGCCGGCCAACGCCGGTCGCCCTTTGACTTTCCACCGCAACGCGCAGTCATCGACTGGCGAAGGATGCGCACGCCTTTCATTTTCCGGAACTCGCCATGAGCCAACCGCAAAAAATCCACCACTTCATCAACGGCGAATTCACCGCTTCGCCCGATGCCCGCTATTTCGACAAGCGTTCGCCGGTTGACGGCAGCGTCATCGCCCACATCGCCGAAGCCGGCCAGGCCGATGTCGATGCCGCCGTCACCGCTGCCCGTGCTGCGCTGAAGGGTGAATGGGGCAAGCTGAGCACCGACCAGCGTGTCGACCTGCTCTATGGCGTGGCCAACGAAATCACCCGCCGCTTCGATGATTTTGTCGCCGCCGAAATGGCCGATACCGGCCAGCCGTCGCACGTCCAGACGCACGTCTTCATTCCGCGCGGTGCCGCCAACTTCAAAATTTTCGCCGACGTGATCAAGAACGTCGCCGCCGAATCCTTCCGCATGGCGACGCCGGACGGCAAGGGGGCGCTGAACTACGCCATCCGTAACCCCAAGGGCGTGATCGGCGTCATCTCGCCGTGGAACGCCCCCTTCCTGCTCATGACCTGGAAGGTCGGCCCGGCGCTGGCCTGCGGCAACACCGTGGTGGTCAAACCCTCCGAGGAAACGCCGCTGACCGCCACGCTACTCGGCGAAGTGATGAACTCGGTCGGCATTCCCAAGGGCGTCTATAACGTGATCAACGGCTTTGGCCCCGATTCGGCCGGCGAATACCTGACCCAGCATTCGGGCGTCGATGCCATCACCTTCACCGGCGAAACCCGCACCGGCACGGCGATCATGAAGGCGGCGGCGGAAGGCATGCGCGACGTGTCCTTCGAACTGGGCGGCAAGAATGCCGGCATCGTTTTCGCCGACTGCAATTTTGACGCGGCCGTCGAAGGCATCTTCCGTTCCGCCTTCCTGAACACCGGGCAGGTTTGCCTCGGCACCGAGCGCGTCTATGTCGAGCGCCCGATCTTCGAACGTTTCGTGCAGGCGCTGAAAGCCAAGGTCGAAGGCGTCCGCTACGGCCGCCCGGAAGACCACACCAGCACCTACGGCCCGCTGATCAGCCAGGAGCACCGCGACAAGGTGCTCTCCTATTACCGGAAGGCCATCACCGAAGGCGCCACGCTGATCACCGGTGGTGGCGCGCCCGACATGCCGGCCGATCTGGCCGGTGGCAGCTGGGTCCAGCCAACCATCTGGACCGGCCTGCCGGAAACCGCCGCCGTGGTGCGCGAGGAAATCTTCGGCCCGTGCTGCCATATCCGCCCGTTCGACAGCGAGGACGAGGTGATCGCCCTGGCCAACGACAACGACTACGGCCTGGCCACCACGATCTGGACCGAGAACCTGTCGCGCGCCCACCGGGTTGCCGAACGGGTCGAGGTTGGCGTCACCTGGGTGAACAGCTGGTTCCTGCGCGATCTGCGCACGCCGTTCGGCGGCTCCAAGCAATCCGGCATCGGCCGCGAAGGCGGCGTCCATTCGCTCGAGTTCTATACCGAAATCCGCAACGTCTGCATCAAGCTATAAACCCAAGAGGCCACCATGAAAAAAATACGATGCGCTCTGATCGGCTCCGGCAACATCGGCACCGATCTGATCTACAAGATCCAGCGCTCCACTGTGCTCGAACCGGTGTGGATGGTTGGCATCGACCCCGAATCGGAAGGCCTGGCCCGCGCCCGCGAGATGGGCCTGAAAACCACCGCCGCTGGGGTCGACGGCTTGCTGCCGCACGTGCTCGACGACAACATCCAGATCGCCTTCGACGCCACCTCGGCCTACGTCCATGCCGAGAATTCACGCAAGCTGAACGCGCTGGGCGTGATGATGATCGACCTGACGCCCGCCGCCATCGGCCCACTCTGCGTGCCGCCGGTGAACCTGCGCGAGCATGCCGAGAAGGTGGAGATGAACGTCAACATGATCTCCTGCGCCGGGCAGGCGACCATCCCCATCGTCAATGCCGTGTCGCGCGTGCAGTCCGTCGGCTATGGCGAGATCGTCGCCAGCCTGGCCTCGAAATCCATCGGCCCCGGCACCCGCGCCAATCTGGACGAATTCACCTACACCACCTCGAACGCCATTGAGATCGTCGGCGGCGCCCGCAAGGGCAAGGCGCTGGCCATCATCAACCCGGCCGAACCGCCGATGATGATGCGCAACACCATCTCCTGCCTGACCGACGAGGAGCCGGACGAGCCGCGCATCATCGAATCGGTACTGGCGATGATCAAGGAAGTACAGAAGTACGTGCCGGGCTACCGGCTGGTCAACGGCCCTCTGTTCGACGGCAAGCGCGTCACCGTCTTCATGGAAGTGGCCGGCCTCGGCGACTACCTGCCCAAGTACGCCGGCAACCTCGACATCATGACGGCGGCCGCCACGCGCACCGCCGAAATGTTCGCCGAGGAAATCCTGGCCGGCACCATCCAGCTCAAGCCCGTGGAGGTGGCAGCATGAGTCAGAATGATCTCAACGTCAGCAATCTGAAAGGCCGCAAGGTCACCGTTCACGACATGTGCCTGCGCGACGGCATGCACGCCAAGCGCGAGCAGATGTCCATCGAGCAGATGGTGAAGATCGCCACCGCGCTCGATGAGGCCGGCGTGCCCTACATCCAGGTCACCCACGGCGCCGGGCTGGGCGGCAATTCGCTGCAACACGGCTTCGCGCCGCACAGCAACGAGGAATACCTGACCGCCGTATGCAGCGCGGTCAAACGCACCAAGGTCTCGGTGCTGCTGCTGCCCGGCCTCGGCACCATGCGCGAACTGCAATCGGCCTACGACTGCGGCGCGCGCAGCGTGCACGTCGCGACTCATTGCACCGAGGCCGACACCTCGCCACAGCACATCGCCTTCGCCCGCAAGCTGGGCATGGACAGCACCGGCTTTCTGATGATGGCCCACCTCAACACGCCGGAAGGCCTGGCCCAGCAGGGCAAGCTGATGGAATCCTACGGCGCGCAGACGGTGTACATCACCGACTCGGCCGGCTACATGCTGCCGGCCGACGTCAAGGCACGGGTCAGCGCGCTGCGCGATGTACTGAAGGCTGAAACCGAGATCGGCTTCCACGGCCACCACAACATGGGCATGGGCATCGCCAACTCGATCGCCGCCATCGAGGCCGGGGCCAGCCGCATCGACGCTTCCGTCGGCGGGCTGGGCGCGGGGGCCGGCAACACGCCGCTCGAAGCCTTTGTCGCTGTCTGCGAGCGGATGGGCATCGAAACCGGCTGCGACCTGTTCAAGCTGATGGACATGGCCGAGGACATCATCTTCCCGCTGATGGACCACATCGTCCGCGTTGACCGCTCGTCGCTGACCCTGGGTTTTGCCGGCGTCTATTCCACCTTCCTGCTGCACGCCAACCGGGCCTCCCAGCGCTTCGGCATTCCGGCCCGCGACATCCTGGTCGAACTCGGCCGCAAGAAGATGATCGGCGGCCAGGAAGACATGATCATCGACACCGCGATGACCATGGCCAAGGAGCGCGGCCTGCTCAAGGATGCCACCGCAGGAGTCGCACCATGAAGCCCTACGCGGATCGAGACGAGTGCGCCATTCTGGTTGGGGCCACCGGCGCCTTCGGCACTGCCATCACCCAGCGCCTGCTCGCTGCCGGGCTCGGCGTCATCGCCGTGGCCCGCTCGGCCGACAGCCTGCAGGCGATGACCGCGCAACATCCTGGCGTCCGTGCCTGCGTTGCCGACATCGCCAGCGACTCAGCCATCGCCGCCATCGCTGGCGCCATCGACAAGCCGGTCCGCATGGTCGTCCATGGCCCAGGCGTGGCCGTCGCCGGCGGCATCCTGACCGCGCCGACCGAATCGATGGTCGATGCCGTCAATATCAAGGTCGGCGGCCTGCTGCGTCTGGTCCGGGCAGCCGATGCCCGTCTTTCTGCCGGTTCGCGCATCGTCGCCATCGGCGGCCACTATGGGCTGGAGCCGACCGCCTACGCCGCGGCGGCCGGGGTCGCCAACGCCGCCATCCTCAACGTTGTCCGCCAGCTGAGCCTGGGCTACGGCCCGCGCGGCATTACCGCCCACACCATCGTGCCCGGCCCGGCCGACACCGACCGCCTGCGCCGCGTCGCCGCCACCCGCGCCGAGCAGCGCGGCTGCAGCACCGACGAGGTGCTCGATGAAATGCGCGCCGAGTCATCGCTCGGCATCCTCAGCACGCCGGACCAGATCGCCTGGGCGGTGACCCTGCTGCTCGCCCCGGAAGCCGATGCGATGACCGGCTCCAGCCTGATGCTCGACGCCGGCCGCCGGCGCGGCCTGCCCTAACCCACGGAGAAAAAAATGCCTGTCGCCAACCTGCACGTCCTCACCGGCCACCCGCGCGAAAACCTCAAAAGCTGGATTCGCGAAACCTCGCATGCCCTGTCGGAAATTCTCGCCGCCCCCATGGATCGGCTCGAAGTCTGGGTCACCGAAATCGACCCTGATCTGTGGGGCATCTGTGGCGACCCCGCCAGCGAAGTGCTCGCGCACACCCCGCGGCGAGAGGCGGAAATGCCCTTCATCCGGATGATCCTGATGGAAGGCCGCACGGTCGAACAACTGCACCGCGTGATCGCCGAACTGACCGCCATCACCGCCCGCCTGATGGATGTCGATGCGGAGCGCATCCGGGTGCACATCGAACACGCCCACCCCGACCGCTGGGGCATCGGCGGTGTACCGGCCAGCATCCGTCGCGCCGCCGAACTCGCCGCGCGCCGGGAAAACGGCTGATCCGCCCAGCCTGTGCGGCAAAACGAGGAAAACTAAACCAAAGTCTAATAGGCCGCTTGCCCTGCTTCATTTAGTCTCGTTTCCGGTCCCAAGGGTGCTGAGTGGAACTCGCCCATGGCCGCGCATAGTGCCGTCTGCAGGAAATGACGGCACAAAATTCAACGTAATAAATAACGATTTGCTTTTCGCGCAACAGCGCGATATTCACCAAAAGGGGCAGTGAGATTGAACGGTATCGGCGGGCTTTTCAGCGAGGGACGCTGGTCGCTGCGGCAGCGATTTTCCCTGGCCATCGGCGTCATCATTGCGGTGGCACTGGTCACCGCCTACGGCAACCGGCTGATGGGAAAAGCCGCCACCTTCCACTTCCTGGAACGCAACCACATGGAGCTGGCGCTGCGCATCGATGCCGCACTCGGCAACGTGGAGCAGGCGGCAAAGAACGCCGCTGATACCCGGCTGGAAGATCTTGTCGGTCGCCTTCGCGATGCTCGCCTCCTGGCGGTGCGCGCCGATAACGAAGTGTTCGGCATCGAGCAACAGCTGCTGCGCTGGTTGGGATTCGGTCCCCTGATCGATCTGCCGCAAAAGGACATTGTTGACGTCGACGGCATGCTGGCCATCATTGCCGGATCGCCGGTCCAGTCCGGCCCGGTGCCCGTCGAGCTGGCGGAAAAGCTTCGCCCGGGCATGGATGCCGTGATGCAGAACTCGCGGGCATTCGCCCCGCTCACGTCGGAAGCCGCAACCTTCATCAAGGTCTCGGTCTCCCTGCTCACCCTGTCCTGTTCCCTGCTGTTGATTCTGACCGCCGTTGCGCTGCGGCGGCGAACGCTCAAGCCGCTGGCGCTGGCCGTCACCACGGCGCAACAGGTGGCCTCCGGCGATCTGACGGCGCAGACCGACGTGGTCGGCCAGGATGAATCCGCCAAGCTGATGCGAGCGCTCGGCCACATGAGCGAGAGCCTGTCGCTGCTGGTCAACGATGCACGGCGGGATGCCCATCTGATTGCCGAAACGGCCAGCACGGTGCGCCAGCAATCGGAAACCGGCGCCGAAAAGATGCGTGACCAGAGCGACGATGTGGCGGCCATTTCCAGCACGATCGAGCAACTGGCAACCAGCATTGCCTCGGTTTCCGACCGGGCGAGCGAAGTCAGGGCCCTCTCAGACGAAAGCTTGCACAGCAGCAGGGATGGCTGGCGGAATATGGGACAGCTCAATGCCAATATTCAGGAAATCCAGAACGCCGTCGAGGAAATACGCAGCACGACCGAAGCCTTCATGCGCAATACCGGATCGATTTCGGTACTGACCCAGCAAGTGAAGGCGATTGCGGAACAAACCAATCTGCTCGCCCTGAATGCGGCCATCGAGGCTGCCCGCGCTGGTGAGTCGGGACGCGGCTTTGCCGTGGTCGCCGACGAGGTGCGCAAGCTGGCCGAGCAGTCGGGCCGCTCGGGCATGGACATCGAAAACCTGACCAAACTGCTGGCCGAGAATTCCCTGTCGGTATCGAAATCGGTCGAGCGCGGCGTCGAAACCTTGCAGCACAGCCAGGAAAACATGAGCAGGACACTGGGTGCGCTGGGCACGGCCATCGAGCGGGTCGAAGCGGCCAGCCTGGGCGTGGATGAGATCAGCCTGTCGGTCAAGGAACAGGCGTCCGCCTCCAACAACATCGCCCGCAACATGGAAAATATCGCTGCCGGCCTGGAGGCGACATCGGCCAGCCTGGGCATCAGCCTCGATGCGGCCCGGGGGCTCGATCAACTGGCCGAACGGCTCAAATCATCGGTCGGCTCGTTCAAGGTCCAGGGCTGACGCAAGGCCGACAAGCTTCATTGCGGTTTCAGGCGCTGGATGGCCAGCGCCAATTCGGCGACCGACTTGATGTGCATCTTGGCCATCACGTTGTGCCGGTGCACCTTGACGGTGCTTTCGGTCACGTCCAGATCCTGCGCGATGCATTTGTTCAGCTTGCCCTGGGCCACGGCAAACAGGATCTGCTTCTCGCGCGGCGTCAGGGTTTCGAAGCGGGCGCGCAGGTCGGCCACTTCCATGCGCTCCTGCGAACTGGCACTGACCCGTGACAGGGCCACCGAGATGGCCTGCAACAGGTCGGTATCGTTGAACGGCTTGTTCAGGAAATCGATGGCGCCGGCTTTCATCGCCCGCACGGCCAGCGGTACGTCGCCATGGCCGGTAATGAAGATGATCGGAATTTCCCGGGCGTGTTCGGCCAGCCTTTCCTGCAGCGCCAGCCCGTCCATTTCCGGCATGCGCACATCGAGGACGATGCAGGCGAAATCGCTGAGCTTGTCCCGCGCCAGGAATTCGAGCGGGGAAGCGAAGACCTCGACGGCCATGCCGGCCGAGCGAATCAGGCTGCTCAGGGATTCCCGGATCGAGGCATCGTCATCGACGACGTAGACGGTGGGGACGAGCGACGCAGTGTGGTTTGTCATGGTTGGACCGGAATATTGAACACGAAATGAGCGCCACCGGCGGCCTCAGGGACCAGCCGCAGGCGCCCGCCGTGGTTTTCGACGATGGATCGGCTGATGGCCAGGCCCATGCCCAGGCCACGGCTTTTGGTCGAGAACAGGGCATCGAAGATCTTCGCCGCCTTGTCGGGCGGGATGCCCGGGCCGGTATCGCTGACCGAGAAGATGACGCTGCCGGCCGCATCCTCGCCGACCGTGATGGTCAAGCGGCGCGCCCGCTCCTTCTCGTCGCGCATCGCATCGACGGCGTTGACCACCAGATTGAGCAGCACCTGCTGCAACTGGACCGGATCGGCCAGCAGATCGGGCAAGCCCGGGGCAATCCTTAGATCAACCTCGACGTCGGCCTCCTGCAACATGGTCTGCAACATCTGCAGCAGGTTTTCGAGGATGGGGCGGACGGCCAGTCGCTCGCGCTGCATGCCGCCCATGCTGAGAAAGTTGCGGATACGGGCAATAACCTCCCCGGCCAGACTGGCATCGCGATTGACCCGGTTCAGGGCGGCGACCACTTCCTGATAGTCCGGCGTTTCGCGGGCCAGCCAGCGCAGGGCAGCCTGGCTGTTGGTGACGATCGCCGACAGCGGCTGGTTGACCTCGTGGGCAATCGAGGCGACCAGTTCGCCCATCGCGGTGAAGCGCGACACCCGGGCCAGCTCGGTCTGCGTTGCGGCCAGCGCGCTCTCCGCCTCCTTGCGCGAACTGACATCCTCGACGATGACCGCCAGCCTCGGCCCTTCCACATCGACCGCCGGAATCAGGGAGGCGCTGACGTTGGCCCAGAGGAAGCTGCCGTCCCTTCTTTCATAGCGTTTCTGCACATGGTAGTGGTCGATGCTGCCATCGAACAGGCCGTGCACATTGCGCAGGGTCATGGCGCGCTGGGACTCGTCGGAAATGTCGATGAACGATACGCCGACAATCTCCGCTTCGCTGTAGCCGAGCATCTGCTGCAAGGCTGGATTGGCTTTCAGGATACGTCCCTCCCGGTCGGCCAGCGCAATGCCGACCGCGGAATTCCGGTACAGCCCCTGCCAGCGCCGCTCCGAGATCTGCAGCGCGACCAGACTGTCCTGCAGCGATTTACGGCTGGCGACCAGGCCGGCCGTCAGTTCGCCGACGTCCGAAGCCTGGGTATTCAGTTCCTTCTGCAGGATGTCGACGGTCCGTTTGACCGTGACCAGATTGCGTACGCGTGCCCGCAATTCCTGCGGCGAAAACGGCTTGGTCAGGTAGTCCTGAACCAGTTCCTCGAGCAGCGTTTCCCGCTGGGCATCATCGGCCCGGGCCGAGAGCACGAGGACCGG
>JAGTRV010000048.1 GCA_018262245.1 Pseudomonadota bacterium
TGCCTTCGGCTCGTTCGGAGGCGGTTACGCCGAGCCTGCCGCCGGTGGTTTGCGGGTCGGGCAGACGGTCGAGCATGCCAAATTCGGTATCGGTGTGATCGTGTCTACTGAGGGGCGTGGGAGCGATGCGCGGGTTCAGGTCAATTTCGGTGGTGCCGGCATGAAATGGCTGGCGCTGGAGTACGCGAAACTGACCCCGGTGTGATTCGTTCGGCTGCCCTGTCTTGACGTGCGCAGTGCGCATGGCCAGACTGCTTCGGAATTGATTGTCATTTGGCTGGCCCGATGTCCATTGCCTTGTTTTTGAAGAGCCTGTTGTCCACTTTGCTGCTTCCGCCCGGAAATGGCTTGTTGCTGATGGCCATTGCCGGTCTCGGCCGGCGCCGGCGCTGGGCTTTTTCGCTGGCTTTCCTTGGCGCCTTGTTGCTTCTGCTGCAATCCTTGCCGCTGGTCGGCGCGGGCTTGATGGGAACGCTGGAGCGGCGAGCCGGTCCGGTCTTGCTGGAGGCGGCGGGGGCCCAGGCCATCGTCGTGCTGGGTAGCGGGCTGGAGTTGAATGCCGAGGAATATGGTGGTGATACAGCGACGGATCGGACCTTGCTCAGAACCCGCTACGGTGCCACGCTGGCCCGTCGCTTTGATCTGCCGGTGCTGGTTTCCGGCGGGCGACCGGTCAATGCGACGCGCTCCGAAGCCGAGGTGATGGCCGATATCCTGGAAAATGAATTCAAGGTGCCGGTGCGCTGGCGCGAAATGCAGTCGATGGACACAATCCAGAACGCAGCGCTGTCGGCGGCGATTCTCAAGAAATCCGGCGTCCGGCGCATCGTGCTGGTCACCCAGGCTTTCCACATGCCGAGGGCAGTTCGCCTGTTCCGGGCGGCAGGGCTGGAGGTCATTCCTGCCCCGACCCATTTCAAGGCAGGCGGTGTTGGGCCAATCGGTGTGGCCGATATTCTGCCCAGCGCCTCGGCGCTGCATAACTCCTACTACGCCCTGCATGAGTGGCTGGGGATCGCCTGGCTGGCCCTCACGGTGGAATGAAGTCCGGCAGGGTGATAACCTCGCCCTGTTCCGATAACGACAACGAGGAGATGACCATGCCCCACGCTATTCGCTTTCACCAGACCGGCGGACCGGAAGTGCTGAACTGGGAGGATGTCGATCTTCCCGCGCCGGCGCCCGGCGAGGCGACGGTTCGTCACCATGCGGTCGGACTCAATTACATCGATACCTATCATCGGACCGGTTTGTACCCCTTGCCCCTGCCGTCGGGCATCGGCATGGAAGGGGCTGGCGTGGTCGAAGCGGTCGGCGAAGGCGTCAACGAGGTCAAGGTTGGTGACCGTGTCGCTTATGCCGGTGGCCCGCTCGGGGCCTATGCTGAAGTGCGCAATATTCCGGCGCATCGCCTGCTCAAATTGCCCGATTCAATCAGTTTCGCGACCGGGGCGGCCATGATGCTGCAGGGGCTGACCGCGGCTTATCTGCTGCGCAAGACCTATCGGGTGCAGCCGGGCGATGCTGTCCTGATCCATGCGGCTGCTGGCGGTGTCGGGTTGATCGCCTGTCAGTGGGCAAAAGCGCTGGGGGCGACGGTGATCGGTACGGTCGGCTCGTCAGCCAAGGCGGAACTCGCCAGGGCGCATGGGTGCGACCATGTGATCAATTACAGCAGCGAAAACTTCACCCAGCGGGTGCGCGAGATCACCGCGGGCGAAGGGGTGGCCGTCGTTTATGACGGCGTAGGCAAGGATACTTTCATCGGTTCGCTCGACAGCCTGCGGCCGCTCGGCATGATGGTGAGCTACGGCAATGCCTCCGGACCAGTGCCGCCACTCGATCTGCTGCTCCTTTCCCAGAAGGGCTCGCTGTTCATTACCCGGCCCACCATCGCCACCTATACGGCCAAGCGGGCCGACCTGGAGGCGCTCGGGGCGGAACTGTTCGATGCCGTTGTCTCCGGCAAGGTCCGTATCGAGGTCAACCAGACTTACGCGCTGAAGGATGCCGCTCAGGCGCACCGTGATCTTGAAGCGCGCAAGACGACGGGTTCCACCATCCTGCTGCCATGATGGCCAAGATCAAGGCGGGGCTACTTTCTCTTCGGGATTTGTTCGCCACGGCGTGGTGGATCATCCTTCTGGCGGCCATCGGTTTTGCGATCGCCTACCAGTTTGTCGAGCCGGCGCCGCCGAAAAAAATCGTCATCACGACCGGCGGCGAGAGCGGTGCTTATTACCAGTTTGCCCAGCGTTACGCGACGATTCTGGCCAAGGATGGCGTCACGCTTGAGGTCAAGGCTTCGGCCGGTTCGCTGGAGAACATCGAGCGACTGAAGAACGGCGAGGCGCAGATTGCTTTTGTCCAGGGGGGCGTCGTGCCGCCCAAGGAAGACCCGGATGCCGAGGACGATTCCGGCTTGCTGTCGCTGGGTAGCCTGTTTTATGAGCCGGTCTGGGTGTTCTATCGCAGTGACAAGGAACTGACGCGGCTGACCGAGTTACGCGGCAAACGGATTGCCATTGGCCAGGAAGGTTCCGGGGTGCGCCAGCTGGCGCAGCAACTGTTGAAGGCCAACGACATACCGGCTGGCGATCATCTGGTGCCACTGTCCGGCCTGAACGCGGCCGAAGAGTTGCAGCAGGGACGGATCGACGCGGCTTTCATCATCGCTGCCGAGAATGCCCCGGTGGTTCAGGTCTTGTTACGCTCGCCGGGGATCAAGCTGATGAGCTTTTCCCAGGCCGGGGCCTATCAGCGCCGTTTCCCCTTCCTGACCAAGCTGACTTTTCCGCACGGCGTGGCCGATCTGGTGCGCGATTTCCCGCCGGATGACATCAAGGTGCTGGCCCCGACGGCCAACCTGATCATCCGCGATGACCTGCATCCGGCGTTGCAGACCTTGTTGCTGCATGCGGCCAGCGATGTGCATGGCAAGTCCGGCTTCTTCCAGGATGCCGGCGAGTTTCCGTCCTACAAGGACCAGATGCTGCCGCTGTCACCTGATGCAGCGCGCTATTTCAAGTCCGGACCGCCCTTCTTGCAACGTTACCTGCCGTTCTGGCTGGCCGTACTGGTCGACCGGCTGATCGTCATGCTGGTGCCGATTTTTGCGTTGTTGATACCGCTGCTCAAGGTAGCGCCGGCCATCTACACCTGGCGGATTCGGCGCAAGGTCTTCCTCTGCTACGGCGAGTTGAAGTTCCTGGAGGAGGATTTGACGCATCATTTCGACCCGGCGAAACTGACACACTACCGCGATCGGCTGGATGCGCTCGATATCGAGGCCAGTCAGCTGCATGTGCCGCTCGGCTTCACCGATCTGGTCTATACCCTGCGCGAACACGTCAATCTGGTGCGCAGCATCCTCGATAAACGGGAAAAACAAGCATGAAGGCTTTTCTTGTCGCCAATCCCAAAGGCGGCTCCGGTAAAAGTACGCTAGCGACCAATCTGGCCGGCTATTTTGCCAACAAGGGCGAGGACGTCATGCTCGGCGACATTGATCGCCAGCAATCGTCGCGCGAATGGCTGGCCATTCGCCCGTTCGCTCTGCCGACCATCGATACCTGGGAAGTCGGCGACGACAAGATTTCCCGGCCGCCCAAGGGGACTTCGCATGTCGTGCTCGATACCCCGGCCGGTCTGCATGGCAAGATGCTGGAGCGTGTGCTCAAGTTGTCGACACGGGTCATCGTGCCGGTGCAGCCGTCGATGTTCGACATGCTGGCGACGCGTCATTTCCTGACCGAACTGCTTTCCGAAAAGGCGGTGCGCAAGGGCAAGGCCGATGTGGCGGTGATCGGCATGCGGGTCGATGCCCGGACCCGGGCTGCTGGTGAGCTTGAGCGGTTTTTCTCGACCTTCGATTTGCCGGTGCTGGCTTATCTGCGCGATACGCAGGTCTATGTGCAGGCTACCGCGGCCGGCATGACCATTTTTGACCTGCCGCCATCACGGGCCGAGCGGGACATCGAGCAATGGCAGGCCATTGTCGATTGGGTCGAGGCCGACTGATAGGCTGCTCGAAACGTCGGTTCAGTCAGCTCCGCTGTTGGCGGCAAGCCAGGATGAAAGCTTGGTGTACAGCAGCCCAGGTTCAACGGGTTTGGTGATGAAGTCAGACATCCCCGATTCGATGCAGCGCTCCCGGTCTTCGTTGAATACATTGGCGGTCGTTGCCAAGATGGGGGTTTCGGCATAGCCGGATAGCTGGCGGATCGCCCGTGTGGCCTCCAGACCATCCATCTTCGGCATTTGCATGTCCATCAGGATCAGGTCGTAGCGTCGGGTGCTGGCCAGTTCGAAGGCGCGCTCGCCGTTCTCGGCAACGTCGACACGCAGGCCAGGGATGTCCGAGAGCAGGTCGAGCATGACTTCGCGGTTGACCGGTTCATCTTCCGCCAGCAGCAATTGTTTGTTCCCGAGGGTGAGCGGTTGCGGGGCGCGAACGGGTCTTTCGGCCGTGGCTTGACGCCGTGGCTTGGACGGGGCCTTGTCGAGCCGTGCGGTCAGCGTGAAGCAGCTGCCAATGCCTGGCGTGCTGCTGACTTCGATCTTGCCGTGCATCAGGTGAATCAGTTGCTTGACGATGCTCAGGCCGAGTCCGGTGCCGCCGTGTTGGCGCGTGGTTGAACCATCCACCTGCTCGAACGGGGCAAATATTCGATCCTTTGCCTCGTCGGGAATGCCGGTTCCGGTATCTTCGATCGAGATACGGATGGTCAGGTTTTCTGATGTTTCATCGGTAACGCTTGCGCTGAGCGAAATGCTGCCCTGGGCAGTGAATTTCAGGGCGTTGTCGAGCAGGTTGAGCAGGATCTGGCGCAGGCGAAGCGGGTCGCCAATAAGTTCGGTCGTGACAAGTTGCGGGCTGATTTGTTGATTGAACTGCAAACCCTTGGCTGCGATCTTTTCACCAACCAGGCTGATCGCATTGGCGACGATATCGCTGATGCGCAGCGGGATTTTTTCCAGTGTCAGACGCTCGGCCTCGATCTTTGACAAGTCGAGGATATCGTTGAGGAGATGCAGCAGATGATCGGCCGCATTGCTGACCTTGGCCAGTTTTTCGCGTTGACTGGCGTTTTCATTGCCGCGGGTCAGCAGGTGCGTCATGCCGATGATTGCATTCATTGGAGTCCGCAGTTCATGGCTCATGTTAGCCAGGAAGGTGCTTTTGGCGCGGTTTGCCGCCTCTGCGGCTTCCTTGGCGAGGAGCAGGTCGGCGGTGCGGGCGTTAACCTGTTCCTCAAGGTTTTCGCGATGGCGTTTGAGTTCGGCTTCGGCCTGCTTGCGCTCGGTAATGTCGATGACGACCCCGATCAGTGCCGGTTGGTCCTCGTAGTCTACTGTCGTGCCGAAGACTTCGACGTCGACCGGAGAACCGTCCTTGCGCTGGCCGACGAAGCTGTAATGCAAGGTTTCCATCTCCCCGTTAAGGCGTCGCTGAACATTGTTGGCCACCATTTGCCGGTCTTGTGGCGAGACGAGCTCCTCAAACAGTGGCTGGTCGATGATTTCATCCGGCGAGCCGTAGCCGAAAATCCGGGCAAAGTACGGGTTGACGTAGCGGAAACATCTGCCCTGAATGATGTAGACCCCGGCCAGCGATTGTTCGATCAGTCCCCGGAACTTGCGTTCGGCTGAGCGCAAAGCCTTTTCCGTTTCAACGCGTTCGGTAATGTCGCGCCCGACGGTGAGCAGTGCGTGTCGGGAACCATCCGCGGCGAACAGGGGAACCTTGGCAATGTCGAAGATACGGTCGTGCTGACCCTCGATCGGGATGGTCAATTCGTCGTGCAGTCGTTCTCCGTTCAGCCAGACTTGTTCATCCGACGCTTCCAGCGCGGCCAGCCTGGCGTAGTCGAAGTGGCCTGCAGCCGCCAGCTCGCCGCCGGTCATTCCCTGATAGCCGACGCTTTCCAACGCAAACAGGCGAAGCAGCAAGGTGTTGGCTTCTGTCCACCGGCCGGCGCCATCCTTCAGGCAGACGATGTCGGGCATCGTGTTGATCAGGGTGCGCAGACGTGTTTCGTTTTCTTCGAGTCGGTCGGCGTAGGCGGTGATGCTTTGCTGAAAGCGGTTTTTCCGGAGTAGCCAGAAAAAGCTCATCAGGCCGATCAGTGTGCCGATCAGGGCAATGCTGATCGGCAGTTGCGAGGCAGTGATGCTGTCGAATTCAGGCCGGCTGCGGAAGAGGGCGATCCATTGATGGCCGCCGAATTCGATGGGGAGTTCTACTTGCTGCCGACCTTGCGACGCACTGCTCTGATCAATATGGGAGTCGAAGAGAAGGCGTTCCGGCCTGATCTCGCCGTCGTACAGCTCGATCTCGACGTCCTTGTTGTCGCGGCTGACCGCACTGCGCATCAGATCCTCGGCGCGGAATGGGCTGAAGGTGAAGCCAAGGAGGGCTGTACGGCGCTCCTTGATCGTTTCGTGCGGCATCGACGGGCGATACACGGGAACGTAAATGAGAAAGCCTGGCTGAACGTCTTGCTGGTTTTCCTGAATCAGGGTGACCTTGCCGGAGAGGGCGGGTTCGCCATAATCCCTGGCATATTCCATGGCGTCCCGGCGAACCGGTTCGGCAAACATGTCATAGCCGAATGCTTTCAGGTTGCGACCAGCGAATGGCTCCAGATAAATGATGCTGCTGTAGCGCTCCCGCGTACCGGCCGGCGTGATGGCGTAATCCGGGAAGCCTTCGGCACGCATGGCGCGTTCATGAGCAGCCTTGTCACGCTGGGAGACCATCAGCGAAAAACCGATCCCCTGAATGCCGGGAAGGGTTTTCGCGAGATGAAGGTGGGCAATGTAATCCCGCCATTCGCGGCGGTCTACTGTCTCGCTGGCATCGAACAGCGCAGCTGCGCCGCGCAGAACCTGGGCGTGTGCCTCCAGCCGGAAAAGGATGTTGCTCCGCTGCTGCTCGGCACGGTAAAGGAAGCGCTGGTAAATCTGTTCTTCGGTGGTTTCGCGGACCAGCGCGCAAATTGCGGTGGTGACAGCCAGGATCAGCCCAAGTGCCAGCCACGCGGCGCCTTCGCTAAATACAGAGCGCGCCGGGGAGGGGCGTTTTTCGCAGATCGGAGCGTGGGTTGGCGAAATTTTCACTATTACCCAATTTGGTGTTTACGGAATCACCATAACACTTTATTGCTGCGGCGTGGATAGCGGGAAAGTCCAGATTTATTGCCCGTGTTTATAGCCCCTGGGTCAGTCGGTCGATATTTGCTTTTTCCGCCAGGCTATCGAGAAACCAGTTCAGCGCCTTGCCGCTTTGCCGAGTGCGCCAGGCCAAGCGCAGCGGCATCGGATGGCGTGGGTCGGCCAGCGCTTTCTCGACAAGGCGTCCGGCCGCGATTTCCGGATCGGCCAGCCAGCGCGGCAGGTGACCAATACCGAGGCCGGCCACCTGGGCGGCTGCCTTGGCACGGATGTCGGGAACGCGCAGGATGTCCTGGCCTTCGATCAGGCCGATCGTGCGTGCGGCCAGTTCCTGCGAGGTGTCGGCGATGGCGATGGTGCGATGGCGCAGCAGTTCGCTGTTGGGAATCGGCTCCGGCCAGGCGGCCAGCGGATGGCTCGGCGCAATCGCGAAGACGAACTGGCTGTGCCGGCACAGCAAGCGGGTGGCGATGCCGCTGCGGGCCGGCATGTCGCCGCTGGCGCCGATCACCAGGTCGGCCCGGTCGGTGGCCAGGGCATCCCAGGTGCCGCCCAGCACTTCGTAGCTGAGGCGAAGCTGGGTGCTGTGACCGGCGGCATAAAAGCGCTCCAGCATGGGATAGATGCGCTCGACCGGAATGATGGTGTCGATGGCAATGCGCAATTCGGCCTCCCAGCCCTGGGCGATGCGCTGGACGCGGCGCTCCAGCTCGCTGGCGCTGCGCAGCAGGTGGCGGCCATCTTCGAGTAGCGTGTGTCCGGCCTCGTTCAGCGTGGCACGCCGCCCTTCGCGGTGAAACAGCGTGGCGCCAAGCTCGCCTTCCAGTTTGGCGATGGCGTGCGACAAGGCCGAGGGGACGCGATGCAGCGCCGTGGCGGCGGCGGTGAAACTGCCGTGACGGTCGATGGCGTCGAGGATGATCAGCAGGTCGAATGAAATCTTCATGTGAAAATAATTAAACGGTAGCTTCGCAATAATTCGCTATTAATGCCTGAACTCTAGGCCTAATATCGAAACTAAGCCATACAATCAATTCACAAAGGATTATCAATGATCCAGGTCCGCCCTTCTGCCGAGCGAGGTTATGCCGATCATGGCTGGCTGCGTGCCAGGCACAGTTTCTCGTTTGCCGATTATTACGATCCGGCCGAAATGGGCTGGGGCGTGCTGCGCGTCATCAACGAAGACCGTGTGGCGCCCGGCAAGGGTTTCGGCACGCACGGCCACCGCGACATGGAAATTGTCACCTACATCCTGTCCGGGGCACTGGAGCACAAGGACAGTCTTGGCCACGGCGGCGTCATTCGGCGTGGCGAGGTGCAGCGCATGAGTGCCGGTACGGGCATCCGGCACAGCGAGTTCAACCCGCTGCCGGATCAGGAAACCCATTTGCTGCAAATCTGGATCGAGCCATCGCAACATGGCACACCGGCCAGTTACGAGCAGCAGGCGCTGCCGATTGAGGAATTGCGCGGTCGCTGGCGGCTGGTGGCCTCGCCTGACGGGGCGGAGGGCAGCACGACGATCGGTCAGGATGCCCGCTTGTGGGCGAGCGTTCTGGTTCCCGGCGAAGCGGCCGAGTACCGCCTGACGGCCGGTCGGCTGGCCTATGTGCAGGTGGTCAGTGGCCAATTGTCGGTCAACGGGCAACGCCTCGTCGCTGGTGACGGCGCCAAGATTGCCGATGAAACCCAACTTGAATTTCTGGCCGGTGAAGAAGCGGAAATCCTGCTCTTCGACCTGCCGCCTGTTGCATAAACCAACCCCAACAAACTTTTAAAGGAAAACAGCCATGAGCAAGACGATCGTCGTTTATCACTCCGGTTACGGTCACACCAAGCGCGTTGCCGAAGTCGTCGCCGAAGGTGCTGCGGCCGAACTGCTGGCCATCGATGCCGAAGGCAACCTGCCCGAAGGCGGCTGGGACAAGCTGGCCGCCGCCGATGCCATCATTTTCGGCACGCCAACCTACATGGGTGGCCCGAGCTGGCAGTTCAAGAAATTCGCCGATGCATCGTCCAAGCCCTGGTATGCCCGCGCCTGGCAGGACAAGGTGTTCGGCGGCTTCACCAACAGCGCCAGCCCGGTCGGTGACAAGGGCGCGACGGTGATCCAGTTGCAGACGCTGGCTTCGCAGCATGGCGGCATCTGGGTCAGCCTCGGTCTCCTGCCGTCCAACACCAAGGCTGCCACGCATGCCGACGTGAACCATCTGGGTGGTTCGGTCGGCCTGCTTGTCCGTTCGCCGTCCGATGCCAGCGTCGATGAAATCCCGCAGGGTGATCTCGATACGGCTCGTCAGTACGGCCAGCGCATTGCTGCGGTGGCTGCCCGCCTGCGCGGCTAAACCCGCTTTGCCTTGGGGGTGAGCGCCTCCCAAGGCAGTGCTATAGTGATCTATTACCTTCGTTTCGGAGTGATCGCATGGCACTGACTACCTCACTGGCCGATTTGTCTGTCCTGCTGGTTGAGCCTTCATCCATGCAGGCTCATCTGGTCAAGCGAATGCTGGAACATCAGGGCGTCAAGAAGGTGACCGTTGTTGAAACGGCCAGTGCTGCCCTGGCTTCGCTCAAGCAGGAACACAAATATGTGATCGTGATCAGCAGCCTCTATCTGCCCGATCTGGCTGGCACCGAGCTGGTGACGGCGATGCGTGCCAACGCCGACATGGAAACCATTCCCTTCATTCTCGTTTCCAGTGAAACGCGGCCACAGGTGCTGGAGCCGGTGCGTCAATCGGGGGCGTGCAGTATCGTCAGCAAGCCGTTTACCGAGCAGCAGTTGTCGAGGGCGCTCTTTGCTGCGGCGGATTACCTGAATCCGCCGGAAGACATCGATGTGACCGAAATCGAGAATTTGCGCGTCCTGCTGGTCGACGACAGTCTGGCGTCCCGGCGTCATCTGCGCCGTCTGCTCGAAGAACTGGGCATCGAGCGCATCACCGAGGCGGTCAATGGCAAGGAGGCAGTCTCCCTGCTTGAGCAAAGTATGGTCGATCTGGTGATTACCGACTACAACATGCCGGAAATGGATGGTCGCGAACTGACCGAATACATCCGTACGCAAAGCTGGCAGGCCGAGGTGCCGGTACTGATGGTGACCAGCGAACAGAACATGGGCCGTCTGGCCGCCGTCGAGCGGGCCGGTGTTTCAGCCATCTGCGACAAGCCCTTCGAGGCCGGCAACATTCGCCGCCTGATCAGCGATTCCTTGACGCGATAAAACGGATCGCCCACTGGCGGACAACAATCGCCAGGGCGAGCAGCACCAGCAGCGGGTCGAACAGCGCATCCCACAAATTGACGAAAATACCGCTGGCGTAGGCCAGCAGGTCAAGGGCGAGTATTCTCAGCCAGCCGGGCTGGCGCCGCCACCATAGGGCGAGACCGAGTGCCAGCAGGGCGGCGAGCAGCGGTGCCGGCTGGTAGCCCAAGGCATAGGGGTCGAATGGCCCCCTGCCGAGTGCCAGCGGGTAGAAAAACAGGGCGAAGGTGAGCAGGCCAGCGGCGACTGGCTGTGTGAACGGCGACGGTGTACGCCTGGCAAGCTGAAGGATGGCGAGTTGCAGCAACGTCGCCGATGGTGTGCCGAACAGGCCATGCATCGCCGGGGCGATGCCGACGAGCAGCGCCGTAGCGGTCGCGGTCAGCACGACGCGTTGGTGCAGTGGGCCAAGCGGCAAAAGCGCGGCCATGGCGCCAAAAATCAACCCGTGGGCAAGCAGGCCGTAGGCGGCGGTCAGGTTCATGGTGCGCCTCCCGCCAGCCATGCTTCGGTAAATGTGACATATCTGATCTGCTGCTGGCGCCAGGTGTAGGTCAGATGAATGCGGCCATCGCGCCCCAGCAGCAAGGCCGGATCAGCGAATTCGGCCCCGCCATCGCTGGCCGCTTCGACGATGCGTTTCACCGCCCAGGTTTGCCCATCGTCGGCCGAGAGCCACAGCTGCAGCGCTTCCTTGCCCTGTTGCGGGTTGCCGGCCAGCAGCAGGCGGCCGCTGGCCAGGCGGAGCAGCGCAACAGGTGCATCCGGGCCGGGCAGGGCAAGTTCGCTGGCAGCTCCCCATGTCTGGCCGCCGTTGGTCGTGCTGAGCGTGGCTCGGCTGGCGCCGGCGCGGTTGTCGCGGAGCACCGCCAGCCCCCTGTGGTCGTCGAGGGCGACGACGGCCGGTTGCAGCGTTGGTGCCGCGTGGGCCAGCCGTATCTTGCCCACTATCCGGCCAGTCGCCGACAGGCGCAGCCACTCGCTGCCTTGCTTCGGAAATCGCTGGTCGAGCGGCAGGCCAAGGCCGCCGTCAGCAAGCATCAGAGGCGGTCCGCCCAGTCCGTTGCCCAGTGTACCGAGCGGCGAGGTTTGCAGTCGTTCCGCTTTGCTCCACGTTTTGCCGCCATCGGTGGACAGGCTATGGACAATGGCCGCCCCAGCCCCGTTGCCGAGCGGCAGGCTTTCGTACCAGAGGTGAAGCCAGCTGCCTTCGGCTAGCAAAAGCGGGCGTCCCAGGCTGCTCATGTGGGCAAAAGTGCCGGCTGCCGTACTTTCGAGGGTGGCGGCTGGCAAGGGTTGGCTCCAGCCGCTGCGACCGAGGATCGACAACCAGATCGTCGCCGCTGAGTTGTCGTTACCCGGTCCGGCCAGCCAGGCCGCGGCTACCTTGCCGTCGGCCAGCAGGGTCAGGCTTGCCGGTCCGGCCGTGGCACCGGCTGAAGGCAGGTTGCCTCGCGTCATGTCGGCCGGCAGCGGGCTGGCGACGACGGGGGGCGGCACAAAGGCCGGTGCTTCGGTGGCTGGCAGGCGCAGGAAGGCGGCTGCCAGTGCAGCAAGAAACAGCCCGGCGCTGCCATGGTGGATCACTGCTGGCGACAAGGGCTGCATGGTTTGGGGATGGCTACGATCAACAGGGGAAAATACGCAAAGTGAGATGTCCAGCCAGGGCTGGCGGCGTGCTGTGGCGTAGTCTATCAGCCGGCCGTGACGCCGGCTTTCAAGGTGGTATTGCGGCTAGCCGCGAATGTGAAGCCGGCCAAATGCTGATGACGCAACAGGCCGGGTTCAGCGAAGACGTCTAGCGCCCGGTATAAACCGGCTTGCGCTTCTGCATGAAGGCGTCGATGCCTTCGCCGGCGTCATCGCTCATCATGTTGCAGGCCATCACTTCGCTGGCATAGTCGTAGGCTTCGCTCAGGCCCATTTCCAGCTGCTGGTAGAACATGCCCTTGCCCATGCGCACGGCGACCGCGCTCTTGGCCAGGATGCTGCCAGCCAGACGTTCGATTTCCGCATCCAGTGCATCGGCCGGGACGACGCGATTGACCAGGCCCTTGGCCTTGGCTTCCATGGCGTCGATGAACTCGCCGGTAAGCAGCATTTCCAGCGCTGCCTTGCGGCCGAGGTTGCGGGCCAGGCCGACGGCCGGGGTCGAGCAGAAGAGACCGACATTGATGCCGGAAACGGCGAATTTCGACACATCGGCCGCCACCGCCAGATCGCACATCGACACCAGCTGGCAGCCAGCCGCCGTGGCGATGCCGTGCACGCGGGCGATGATCGGCTGCGGCATTTGGGTGATGGTCAGCATCAGCTTGCCGCACTGCTTGAACAGCGCCTGCATGAACGCCTTGCTGTGGTTGCCGCGCATTTCCTTGAGGTCATGCCCGGCGCAGAAGGCCTTGCCGGCACCGGCGATGACAACAACGCGCACGCTATCGGAGGCAGCGATGGCATCCAGTTCGGCCTGGATAGCGGTCAGCATGTCCTTGGAGAGCGAATTGAACTGGCTAGGACGGTTCAGGGTCAGCGTGGTCAGGCCATCGGCCCGGTCCTGACGCAAAACGAGGGGGTCTTCCTGGGTCATGGCTTGTCTCCGGCTGTTTTATTTGAAACCGCTAATCTAGCCGATGCGTCGACGAAATGTAATCGGCTGCCCATATCTGGTCGCGGTAAAATCGCAAGGATGAATTCCCCGCGCTACGTTCACCTCCGTCTCCATTCCGAATATTCAGTCACCGACGGCATCGTCCGGGTTGGTGATGCCGTCAAGCGCGCCGCCGGCGATAGCATGCCGGCCATGGCGATGACCGACCTGGGCAATCTGTTCGGCTTGGTCAAGTTCTATACCGGAGCGCGGGGCAAGGGGGTCAAGCCGATTGCCGGGGCGGATGTCTGGATCACCAATCCGGATGCGCCGGAGGATGCCTATCGCCTGTTGCTGCTGGTACGTAACCGGGTCGGTTACCAGCAGTTGTGCGAACTGCTGACCAAGGCCTATCTGGTCGAAGGCCGACGTGACCGGGCCGAAATTCGTCGTGAGTGGTTTGCCGAGCTCGGCAGCGATGGCCTGATTGCCTTGTCTGGCGCGCATCTCGGCGATATCGGCGAGGCCCTGCTGAACGGTAATTTCGATCTGGCCGGCGAACGGGCCAAGGCCTGGGAGGCGATTTTCCCCGGTGCCTTCTACCTTGAAGTGCAGCGCTATGGCCAGCCGCAGCAGGAGGCCATTGTCCAGCAAACGGCTGATCTGGCCGGTGAGCTTGGCTTGCCGCTGGTCGCGACGCACCCGATCCAGTTCATGAACCGCGACGACTTCCGGGCGCACGAGGCACGGGTCTGTATTGCCGAAGGTTATGTGCTGGGCGATACGCGCCGCCCGAAACTCTACACCGAGGAACAGTACTTCAAGACCCAGGCCGAGATGGTCGAGCTGTTTGCCGACCTGCCGGAAGCGCTGGAAAATACCCTCGAGATCGCCAAGCGCTGCAATCTGACGATGACCCTGGGCAAGAACTTCCTGCCCGACTTCCCGATTCCGCCGGGCATGACCGACGGCGAATATCTGGTCCAGGAGGCGAAGAAGGGGCTGGAAGTCCGCCTCGCCGAGCTGTATCCGGACCCGGAGGTGCGTCAGCAGCGCCGGCCGGAATACGACGAGCGCCTGGTTTTCGAGTGCAAGACCATTTTGCAGATGGGCTTCCCGGGTTACTTCCTGATCGTGGCCGACTTCATCAACTGGGGCAAGAAAAACGGCGTCCCGGTCGGGCCGGGCCGGGGGTCCGGTGCCGGTTCGCTGGTGGCCTACTCGCTGCGCATCACCGACATCGACCCGTTGGAGTACGCGCTGCTCTTCGAGCGTTTCCTGAATCCGGAACGAGTATCGATGCCCGACTTCGATATCGACTTCTGTCAGGACAACCGCTGGCGGGTGATCGAATACGTTCGCGAGCACTACGGTGCCGATGCGGTCAGCCAGATCGCCACCTTCGGCACGATGTCCTCGAAGGCGGTGATCCGCGACGTTGGCCGGGTGTTCGGCCTGCCCTACTCGATGTGCGATCGTATTTCCAAGCTGATCCCGATCGTCCAGAACAAGCCGGTGTCGCTGGCCGAGGCGCTGGAGCAGGAGCCGCAGCTCAAGCAGATGATGGAAGGCGACGGGGATGGCGAGACCATCCGCGAACTGTTCGACCTGGCCGGTCGCCTCGAAGACTTGACCCGCAACGTCGGCATGCACGCCGGCGGCGTGCTGATCGCGCCGGGCAAGATCACCGATTTCTGCCCGATCTACCAGGCGACCGGTGCCGATGCCTCGCCGGTTTCGCAGTTCGACAAGGATGACGTCGAGAAGGCCGGTCTGGTCAAGTTCGACTTCCTTGGCCTGCGCAACTTGACGATTATCGAGCTGGCCGTCGAGTACATCCGCCGGATGACCGGCGAGAAGCTCGATCTGATGTCGCTTGGTTTCAAGGACCCCGCGGCCTACCAGATCCTGAAAGATGCCAACACGACGGCGATCTTCCAGGTTGAATCGGAGGGCATGAAGAAGCTGCTCAAGAAGCTGGCGCCCGACCGTTTCGAAGACATCATCGCTGTGCTCGCGCTCTATCGTCCCGGCCCGCTCGGTTCCGGGATGGTGGACGACTTCATCCTGCGCAAGAAGGGTCAGCAGAAGATCGACTATTTCCACCCCGACCTGACTGCCTGCCTGTCGCCGACTTACGGCGTCATCGTGTACCAGGAACAGGTGATGCAGATCTCGCAGATTATCGGTGGCTACACGCTGGGTGGCGCCGACATGCTGCGCCGGGCGATGGGCAAGAAAAAGCCCGAGGAAATGGCCAAGCACCGGGAGACCATCGCCCAGGGCGCCAAGGAAAAAGGCTACGACCCGGCGCTGGCCGAGCAGCTGTTCGACCTGATGACCAAGTTCGCGGAGTACGGCTTCAACAAGTCGCACACCGCCGCCTACGCCGTCGTGACCTATCACACCGCCTGGCTCAAGGCGCACCACTGCGCGGCCTTCATGGCGGCGACCATGTCTTCCGATCTGGATAACACCGATTCGGTGAAGATCTTTTACGAAGACACCATCGCCAACAAGATCAAGGTGCTCGGGCCGGATGTCAATGTCTCGAACTACCGTTTCGAGCCGGTCGATCGCGGCACCATTCGCTACGGCCTGGGGGCGGTCAAGGGCACCGGCGAGCAGGCGGTCAATGTCATTCTCAAGGCACGGGCCGAGGGCGGTCCGTTCAAGGACCTCTTCGACTTCTGCATGCGTTGCGACAAGCGCATGGTCAATCGCCGGACCACCGAGGCGCTGATCAAGGCCGGGGCTTTCGATACCATCGCACCTGAAATCGCGCCGGGGAAGGGGGCGGATCGCTGCAAGCTGCTGGCCACCGTCGGCGTGGCCATGGATTTCGCCGAGCAGGCCGAGCGCAATGCGATGCAGACCAGCCTGTTCGATATGGCTGACGTGGCCGATGAGCATGCGCCGGAGTACGTCAACGTCCGGCCATGGGACGAAAAGACCAAGCTGATGGAAGAGAAGACAGCACTCGGTTTCTTCTTCTCCGGGCATCCCTACAACACTTGCAAGAAAGAGCTGTCGCGTTTCATTCGCCGGCCACTCAACCGTCTCGAACCGGCCAAGGAAATGACGACCATTGCCGGTCTGGTCGTTGGCGTCCGCACCCAGATGACCCGGCGCGGCAAGATGCTGTTCGTGCAGTTGGACGACGGGACCGGGATGGTCGAGGTCTCGGTCTTCAATGAACTGTTCGAGGCCGAACGCGCCAAGATCGTCACCGATGAAGTGCTGGTGATCGAAGGCAAGGTCAGTTATGACGACTTCTCCGGTGGCAACCGCGTCGTCGCCGACAAGCTGATGACGCTGGGCGAGGCCAGGGCGCGTTTTGCCCGGCATCTGCTGCTCAAGATGAACGGCAACGCTGATGCCCAACGGCTGAAGTCGTTGCTGACGCCTTTCGCGCCAGGCTCGGCGCCAGTGCGTATCCGTTATCGCAACGAGCTTGCCGAATGCGAACTGGTGCTCGGCGTGGCCTCGCGCGTCCGGCTCGACGATGCCTTGCTCGAGGCGCTGAATGGCTGGCTGCAGCCGGAAAACGTCGAGATCGTATACCAATGATCAGGCGGCTCGACCAATCGATGATGGTGGCGCTAGTCGAGTCGGCCCGGCAAGCGCCACGCCGCCGCGTGCACCGCAATTTCCATCCCGACGATGTCTATCCGGCGCATCGCCTGATGATCGCCATCGAGCCGGACTCCTATGTGCCGCCACACCGGCATCTCAGCCCGAGCAAGGACGAAACGCTACTGGTCCTGCGCGGCAGTCTGGGAGTCGTGTTTTTCGATGCGGATGGGGTGGCGGAAGACCAGGTGGAACTGCGTGCCGGCGGTGAGGTGCTGGGCGTCGATATTCCGCATGGGGTTTTCCACACCGTATTCGCGCTTGAGCCGGGAACTGTCATCTTCGAAGCCAAGGCGGGGCCCTATGTGCCAATCGCGGCCGATGAACGGGCTGCCTGGGCGCCGGTCGAGGGCTCGGCCGAGGCGCCTGCTTATCTGGCCGGTTTGCGCCAGATTTTCGGTGGATCAGTGTGACCTGGGCGGGAATGGATCTCCGGGCAATAAAAAGGCGCCTTGCGGCGCCTTTTTATTGCCCGGCAGCTGGCTGCCGGACTCGGATTACTTGACCAGATCGGTTTTGAAGCCGATCCGCACCCCGCCCCAGTGGCGGCCGTTGACCATGACCGGCATCGTCAGGTCGGCGAGGATTTCCCCCGTGTCGCGAACATAGGTCTGGAACAGCGAAGGTTTCTGGTTCTTCGCGCCCTTCATGCCGACAGGGTCATTGAAAATGCGCTTGTGCCGGCATTTCACCAGGTCGATGGCCGGATCGCCACTCGGCGGGTTGGAAAACACCGCGTTATGGGCCGGGGCATAGCCATTGGTATCCATGGAGAGCGAGTAGACCAGGCCAGGCACCTCACGCAGCAGATTATCGTAAAGGCGGGTGAGTTCGCCGTCGCACTGGTTATCGTAAGCAGTGGTGTAGCGTTTCGGGTTCGAACCGGGGATTTCCTTGTAGGCCTGGTCGAAAATGTTCACGCCGCGGTCGGCCAGCTTTTGGAGGATTC
>JAGTRV010000368.1 GCA_018262245.1 Pseudomonadota bacterium
AAGTTCGATCAATCGGCCCTTCTCGCACATCTTCAATAGGTATTTGTCGAGCAGAAGGCAGCTGGCATCCGCCTCGTCCTCTTTCCATGTCAGAAAGTATTTTTCCTCGGTCTTGATCGTGCCGTAGCGAAGGCCTTCCGAATCGTTGCCGGCCAGTACCAGTTGTACTGTGCTGAAAAACCACTCGTTAAATTCCGGCAACTGGTTGGAAAGATTCTGGCGGATGCCATCGCCAATGTTGACCCGGCTGTTCTTCAATTCCAACACGCCGATGGCGATGCCGTTCAGGTAGAGAACGATGTCCGGCCGGCGCTCGTGGCCGCCCTTCAACGTCACTTCCTCGGCCAGTGCGAAATCATTCCGGGCCGGCTCGTGCCAGTTAACCAGATGCACCGTCTCTGTGACCTGGCCGGCCTCAATCTTCACCGGCACGCCATAACGCAGTAGGCCATACACCGCTTCGTTATTACCGTAGAGCGACCGGCCATGGTTGTCCGTTTCACGACGCAGGATATCGAGCGCCCGGCCGATCTGCGCTGGCGAATAGCCAACCCCGCCCAGGTAGGCCGTCAGCAGCAGTTCATCGATATTGCTATTGTTAGCGCGGTCGGTCCAGTCACCGAGGTAGCGGTAATGTAGTTCGTCGCGAAAGAGGGCGATGACGCGATCCTGCGTAGCCCGTTCCGGCTGGCTGATGCTACCCATGGCTGCTCCCGTTGATGTCTTTTTCCAGCGCGTCCAGTTGCGCCACGATATCTGTGAAAAGTGGAATTCGACCGAAGATCATGTCGGCCATTGCGCGGTAGTCAGCCTGCACTGCAGCCAATACAGCATCACCCGGTAACAAGCGCAGGCTGCCCGGCACGGCAAGGTCGTAGCGCGCCCAGGCGCGTGGGTAGAACCGCTGCTTAAATTCCACGACGTTGGCCAACAAGGCTTGATCCGCCAGAGCCGCCGCCCGCACTGGCGAAATCGCCATCTGGGCCAGATCGTAGTAATGGCGTGAATAGCGGGATGGCTGCGGCGTACCATCGGGGCGATGTGCCTCTTGATGCAGGATGGTCGCCTTTTCCCAGAAAGTTCGTTCAGCACTGATCACCCGCACCGCCACTGCGCGCTGGGCAAACAACTGAGGAAAGGCCTCTGCCGCATAAGCGCTGATCGTACGGTCCTCATGCGGCAGCCAGGCGGCCAGCGGGCCGATTTCAAGTCGAACCTCAGGGCGCAGATAGGTATCGGCAAAAGCCGCCGGATAGCGCACCTCGATCACATGCGGATCGTCGTCACCGATCCGGCATTCGGCAATGCCGACCAGCGCCGCAGACAATTCCGCCAGCAAGGGCCCGGCAATATAAGCCTGGGCCTGCGCGTTGATCGCCCCATTGAGCGCCGTCTGCCGGCTTTTCGAACGCTCGGCCAACGGATCGTCGCCACCAAGTACCCGCCAGTCGAGAATCAGGTCGATATCTTCCGAAAAGCGCTCGATCAAGCCATAGACCTTGGACAAACTGGTACCGCCCTTGAACATCAGCAAACGCGCCAGGCCCGGCGTGGCAAACAGGCGGTCGAGCACCCAGGTCACCCAGAAATCCTTTTCCACCACCGCCGGCGTCATGCCAAGCCGGGCGGCGGCTTCAGAAAACAGTTCGCGGCGTTGCGCGGCGGAAAATCGGGCAACCTTGTCCATCAGGCCTCCGCCTCGCAAACCTGCTTGATGATCTGAAAAATCCAGCCGCTGACGGCCCGCGTGTCGTTGAGGACGGCATGGCGCAGCTTTGGCTCCAGCCAGCGGCGCAGGGCATCGATCACTGCCGCATCCACCCGCTCCTTGCCAAGCGCCTTCAGCGCCTGCACCAGCAGGCCGCTCTCGCGGTACTTGAAGCCGACATCCTTGAGCGGGGCCTTGCGGAAGGCCAGCACCTGCCGGCCATCTTCGCCAACCGGATACTCGCGGCTCGGCCCGTCGGAAAGATAGACCCAGCGGCCCGGCACCTGCGTCGACAAACCGAGCAGATTGAGCGCCGCCTCCCCCGAGGGCTGGATGCGCCAATTGAACTTGCGTGCCAGCGCCCCGGCCACCTGATCGATGTCCGGGCTCAGATTCTGGGCGAGCAGATCGCTGTAGCGCGGGTAGTCGTAAACGCCGTGACAGACCCGGCGAATCCGCCCGGCGCGGGCTAGCGTGGACAGCGCCTGGTGGATATTGGCCTCGCCAAAACCGGCAACAAAATCCGTCTTGGTAAACGCCCAACCCCTACCGCGCCCATAAATCCTGGAAAGTATTTTTTGTTCAACGGCTTGCATGAACGAAAGAATAAAGTTTTTTCAGGAAAATGCTAGCGCTTTCCTGAAAAAATAGCCGATGACCAGAGAATTTTTTGCGGACTAATCGAGGTGATGTCGCGGATATCGCTGGCATAAACGCCCGGCTCAGACCAGGCGTATCTGCCCGGTCAGCAATTCCTGCATCATGCCCTGCTTGAGCTGGCGGGCCTTGGCGAGCTTGGTTTCGAGGGCG